>CAYRNG010000293.1:0-7566 GCA_964425395.1 uncultured Candidatus Kuenenia sp.
CTTCTGAACGCCGCCCGCGTCGTGGCCCCCAACGGCGTCTCCCAGTTCTCGGTGCGAAAGGGTGCCTTCACGGCGGCCGCGGCCGATCCCGACGCCCCGGAAGTCACCAACTCGGTGCGGAGCTTCAACACCCGCAATTTCAAGACCATCTACCTGCAGGCGGCGCAGGACACGACCGCCGCCACGCTGGTCGGCGCCCCGGGCGGCGTGAAGTTCTGATCTCGGTCGTCGGCCAGCCGGCCACGTTGACAACGTGCGGCGGGCGGAACCACCGTGGTCCGCCCGCCGCTTTGTTTTCGGCGGGCTGAGCCCGTCGCCGCGAGGACGCGATGTCGAGGACGCGAGGTCAATTCGGCACGATGCCTGCCATCGCGTCCGGCCCCGCCGCTGACGGGAGTCCGAGACCATCGGTCCCTGCCCCGGCCCTGATGATGCTCGTCTGGCTGATGGCGATCGTGAGCACGGCGATGCTCGTCGCGGCTCCTTGGCTCGCTCAGGAACTCGTGCCCGTGGGCTGGCTGGGCATCGCTGGAGGGCTCATCCTCGTGACCGGCCGCCGGGGCTGGCGGGTGGAGTTGGCGGTGCTCGCCGCCAGCGTGCTGGCGATCTCGATCGCCTTTCACTGGACGCCCGAGGTGCTCGCCGAGGCGATGCGGTCGAGCCGTCTGGTGGGCTTCGCCTTTGCCGCGCCGATCGTGGTCTGGGATGCCTGCCGGCTGGCCTTGCCCTTCTGGGCGGCCGGCCGGCTGGCCCGCGATCCCCGCGTCGCCTGGCTGCCGGCGGCCCTGGTGGCCGTGGTGGCCGAACGGCTTCTGCCGAGCGTCTTTCCCTGGAAGCTCGGCTACAGTCAGCTGGCCTGGCCGCTGACGGTCCAGTCGGCCGGCCTGGTGGGGCCCGAAGGACCGACCTTCACCCTGTTTGCCACGGTGGGGGCGATCCTCACGCTCTGCATGGCTCGGCAGCCGGGCCGGCGGCTGCCCGGCCTGGCGGGGCTTGCGATCGGCCTGACGAGCGCGAATCTCGTCTTCGGCGGCATCGCGATCGGCCGCGCCGAAGCGCGGATGGCTGAGGCCCCCTCGTTGCGACTGGCCCTCGTGCAGGCCGATCCCGATCGGGAGGAGGCGATCGACGCCTTCCGCCGGCTCACCGCTGAGGCCTGTGCCGACCCGCAGCCCCCGGCGCTCGTGGCCTGGCCGGAATGCAGCGGCGGGTCGTACGAGGAAGGGCTCGACTCGTTCGCCGACGAGGCGGTCGTGTTCCGCCGGTCGCGGCCGCCCCAGCGGGGCCTGCGGCCGCTGCCCGAGCCTGCCTGCCCGCTCTTGCTCGGGGGCCGGATCTACCGCGGCTTCCGCGAGCGGCCCAGCGAGATCTTCCAGGCGGCCCTGCTTGTGGACACCGACGAGCGGCTGGCGGGCAGCTCCTTCAAGCGGTTCCTGATGCCCTTCGGCGAGTACGTGCCCTGGGCCGACGTCGTGCCCGAACTGCGGCTCTACTTTCCGATGGAGACCAGCTACGACGTCGGCGGCGAGCCGGTGGTGATCACCTCGGGGGCGGCCCGGGTGGGGTCGCTGCTCTGCTACGAGGACATGGTGCCCGGGGCGGCCGCTGCGCTGGTGGCCCGCGACGCCAACCTGCTTGTCTCCCTGATCCACGGGGCCGCCTTCACCAATCCGCTCACGCTCCGGCAGCACCGGCTTCTGGCCCAGAGCCGAGCCATCGAGAACCGGCGGGTGCTGGCCCGCACGAGCTCGACCGGGGAGACCTGCGTGATCGACTCTGCCGGCCGGATGACCGCCCGGCTGCCCCTCGGTGAGGAGGGCGTGCTCTTGGCGGACGTGCCGCTCTTAGAGGAGCGTTCGCTGGCCAGCCGGATCGGCCCCGCCTTCCCAATCGCCTGCGGCCTGCTGCTGGTCGGCCTGGCATCGGGCAGGCTGCGGGGTCTGGAGGGGCTGGCTGATCCCGCCGGCCGCTAGAGCCACCAGCCGGGGTTGCGGCCCGCGGTGGGCATCTGGAAGAAGATTCAATTTCCAGGCGGCGGACGTGTGAATTCGGCCGGATTGGCCGACCCCTGGCCGCCCGCAACCCTTCCCTGTCAGACGGCTCGTCGCATGCGCATGCCCAGCCTCTTCAAGCCTGCCCGGCGGCGGAAGCTCCTGCCGCTCCCTCCCGACGTCGATGACGACGCCCGGGCGGTGCTCGAGACGGTTCTTCCCTTCACGATGACGAGCCCCGAGCGGCTCCTCGCCCTCCGCGATGCCGTCCGGTACGTCTGCCGGCACGCGATCCCGGGCGACATCGTCGAGTGCGGGGTCTGGCGCGGCGGCAGCATGATGGCCGCCGCCCTGACCCTGCTCGAGTGCGGCGACCGCCGCCGACTGCACCTGTTCGACACCTTTGCCGGCATGCCGCCGCCGGCCGCCGCCGATCGCGACCTTGCCGGCGTGCCGGCAGCCGACCTCCTGGCCGCCGAAGACCCGCTCTCCGGCGACACCTGGTGCCACAGCCCGCTGGCTGACGTGCGGGCCAACCTCGCCTCGACTGGCTATCCCGGTGAGCTCGTCCGGTTCGTGGCCGGCCGCGTCGAGGAAACGCTTCCGGGAGAGGCTCCCGAGCAGATCGCCGTCCTCCGGCTCGACACCGACTGGTACGAGTCGACCCGGCACGAGCTCGAGCACCTCTATCCGCGGTTGGCTGTGGGGGGCGTGCTGATCATCGACGACTACGGCCACTGGGAGGGGGCCCGCCGGGCCGTGGACGAATACCTCGCCGCCACCGGTGCCCGGCTGCTGCTGACCCGGATCGACTACACCGGCCGGCTGGCCGTCAAGGTCGAGTGGTGACCTGTCTTTGCTCGAGCGAGCCATGATCCGCTTTGCCGCCATCCGTCGCCCGCCCGCCGCGCCCCCCAAGCCTCGGGTCAACCTGGGCTGTGGCCGCCGCCGGCATCCGGAGTGGACCAACTGTGACCTCGTGCCGGACGGGCCCGATGTGATCCGCTGCGACCTCCGCCAGCCGCTGCCCTTTCCGGCGGCCAGCTGCGAGGCGGTCTATGCCGCCCACGTGCTCGAGCACCTGGCCGTGGGGGAGGCCCGCCGCCTCGTGGCCGAGATCCACCGGGTGCTCGTGCCCGGGGGCGTGGTGCGGCTCGTGGTGCCCGATCTCGAGAACATCGCCCGGGCCTATCTGGCCAGCCTCGAGCGGGCGGCCGCCCAACCAACGGCCGAGCGGCGGCGGGAGCATGCCTGGATGACGGTCGAACTGCTCGACCAGCTGGTCCGCGACGCCTCCGGCGGCCTGATGCGTCGCTGGTGGTCCTGCCAGCCGGTGCCCTGCCGAGAGTTTCTCGCCGACCGGCTCGGCGAGGAGGCGACCGTGGGGATCGCGGCAGTCGCCGCCGACCGGCAGGCGGCCGGGGCCGAGCCGCTCGAGCCCGAGGCGATTTTTGATGCCCAGCCGGCCGAGCCGCGGGCGGCCGCCCGGTTCGCGGCCTCCGGGGAGCGGCATCGCTGGATGTACGACCGGGTCTCGCTTGTGGCCTTGCTCGAGGAGGCGGGCTTCGCCGCCGTCGCCCCGACGACGGCCACGGCCTCGAGGATCGCGGACTTCGCCGCCGCCTGTCTGGACGCCGATGCCCGCGGCCGGTCCCGCAAGCCCGACTCGCTCTACGTCGAGGGGGTGCGGGCATGACGGATGCGAGCGGGCACCGTCGGGAAGATGTGTCACCGGCCGCCGACCGGCCTCTGCGGGTCGCCTGCCTGGCGACCGCCGGCGGCCACTCGGGCGGCGCGGCGATCGCGATGGAGCGGCTGGCCGCCGGGCTGCGGGGCCAAGGGGCACAGGTGGAGGTGGTCACCAGGGATCACCTGCCACCGCTCGAGGCAGGGCCGCGGCGGCTCGAGCGGCGGATCCGCCGGGCGGTGCGGGAGAGCCGGACGCCCCTTTCCAACACCCTCTTCACCGCCGACTGGCCCGCCTGGGATGTCACAAGCCACCCCGCCCTGGCCGCCGCCGATCTGGTCAACGTCCACTGGGTAGCTGGCTTCCTGGCCGCCGCCGGCATCCGCCGGCTGGTCGAGGCCGGCCACCGGGTCGTCTGGACGCTCCACGACATGCGGCCCTTCCCCGGCGGCTGCCACTATGCCGCCGGCTGCCGCGGCTTCACCGACCGCTGCACCGCCTGCCCGCAACTGGCCGCCCCCCTCCAGGACCTGCCCGCCCGGAGCCTGGCCCGGGCCCGCCGCCGCCTGGCAGGCCTGCCGCTGGTGTTCGTGTCGCCGAGCCGGTGGCTGGCAGAAGAGCTCACCCGCTCGAACGTGTTCGACCCCCGGGCCCATCAGGTGTGGGTGATCCCCAACGGCCTCGATCTGGCCCGCTATGCCCCGGCCCAAGCCGCGGCCGCCCGCCAGCAGCTCGGACTGCCGGCCGAAGGCCTGGGCATTCTCTTGGGGAGCGTGTCGCTGGCCGAACGCCGCAAGGGCAACGACGCGGCCGTGGCGGCCGTGACCCGGGCGGCTGCCACCATCGCCGCCCGCGGCCTGCCGCCGCCGGTGGTGATCACCTCCGGGGCCGACGCCCCCGAGGTGCCGGGCCTTCGCTGCCACCATCTCGGGAGCCTCGACGAGACGGGCGTGCTGGCCGCGATCCAGGCCTCCGACCTGCATCTGACCATGGCCCGCGAGGACAACTTGCCCAACACCGTTATGGAGGCGCTCTCCTGCGGCCGGCCGGTCGTGGCCACCCGGGCCGGCGGAATCCCCGAACTCCTCACAGATGGGGCCGAGGGCTGGCTGGTGGACGTCGATGACACGGCCACAGCAGCGGCCGTGCTTGCCCGGCTGGCCGGCGATCCGGCGGCGGTGGCTGCCGCCGGCCGGGCGGCCCGGCTTCGGGCCGAACGCGAGTGGGATTGCCGGCTCCAGGCCCGCCGCTACCTCGACCTGGTCGGGTCAGTCCCGCTCGAACAGGATGCTCGGCCAGCCGTGCCGGCCGGGTTGGACCCGCTTGCCCCGGCCCCGTGCACGGCAGCCGCGGCTGTTGCAATCCATCGGGGCGGACCGCTCCGCGGACCGCTGCGAATCCTGCGCCGGCTGGCCGGGCGGAAGGCGGGCCAAAACCCATGACGACAAGCATGTCGAGCTTGACGCGGTTGTCCCGCTTCCCACGGCGTTCGGCTGCCGTGCCGCTGGACGCCGCCGACTTCCAGGGCGTGGCGTTTCCCGAGCACGCCTTTCCGCCCGAGCCATCCAACGCCGAGGCCTATTTCGCCGCCTGCCGCCGGGGCTATGCCGCGATGGCCGGCCTCCGCGTGGCGATCACGGGTCTGGCTCGCGACCTGGGGCCGGTGCTGCCTGTCACGATTCGGCGGATCGAAAACCTGGCCCGCTCGTTTGCCGACGCCCGGATCGTCGTCTTCGAGAACGACTCCCGTGATGAGACCCAGAGCGAACTGGTCCGGTGGGCCGCCCGCAACCGCCAGGTGGAGCTGATCACGGAAGTCCGCGCCGACCCGGTCAACCCGACCACCCGCTGCCTGGCCCGGGCCGCCCGGATGGCCGCCTACCGGACCCGCTGCCAGGAAGCGGTGCTTGCCAGCTGTGCTGGCTTCGACGCCACGATCATCATCGACTTCGACATCCAGGGAGGATTCAGCTGCGACGGAATCGCCAATAGCTTCGGCCAGCCGGGTTGGGACTTCGTGGGCTCAAACGGCCTCATCTGCCGGCGGCACGGGCTGCAGTTGAACGCCCTGCGGCAGTACGACACCTGGGCCCTCCGGTTCGATGACAGGCTGACACCGCTCTCGACGGCGGCGGCCGGCGGGCTTGTCTACGAGCGGGGCGAGCCGTTGGTGCCGGTGACGAGCTGCTTTGGCGGCCTGGGCATCTACACGATGGAGGCGTTCCGGGCGGGCCGCTACGGGACCGACGACCTGGAGCATGCCACCTTCCACCGCGCGCTCGCAGCCGCCGGCTTCGGGCGGCTGGTTCTCAATCCCAGCCAGTTGGTCGTCTACGGCCGGCGGCATCGCTTCGGTGACCGGCTGGTAGCGGGCCTCGTGCGGCTGGCCGGAGCCGACGGCGGCCGACGGCCGCTCTTTGCCCGGGGCCGGCCCGTCAGCGCAGATCGGCATCCGGCCGAAGCTCGAGCCCGGCGGGCCGCCTGACGGGCCAGGCCAGTTTGGCAAACGGATGGCGGGGCAGGCTTCCGCCCGCCCCGCCTGCACGCCGTCTGGCCGAAGCCACCTGCCGGACCGCTGACTGCCTAGCCCTGCGGCGGAAGGATCACGGCGTCGATCACGTGGATCACGCCGTTGCTCGTCTCGATGTCGGTCTTCACGACCTTCGCGGCATCGATCATTACGGTCCCATCGACGACCTTGACCTTGGCCTTCGAGCCCTGCACTGTCGGCGCCTCGGTGAGCTTGACGACATCGGCCGCCATCACCTTGCCCGGCACCACGTGATAGGTGAGCACCGCCACGAGCTTCTCCTTATTCTCGGGCTTGAGCAGCGACTCGACCGTGCCCTCGGGCAGCTTGGCAAAGGCCTCGTCGGTGGGGGCAAAGACGGTGAACGGCCCTGTGCCCTTCAGGGTCTCGACCAGGCCGGCAGCCTGCACGGCGGCGACGAGCGTCTTGAAGCTGCCGGCCCCGACGGCGGTATCGACGATGTCCTTGGCCTCTGCCTTGAAGGCCACCGGCTGGACGTGGCTCTGAGCCTGGGCCTTCTGGGCGGCAGCCAGCGGGCACTCGCCCGCCACAGCGGCGGATGTCAGGGGCAGGGCAAGCACAGCCCCGAGGGCGAGGTGAAACGATGAACAACGCATGAGGATTCCCTTTCGAGGAGGAAGAAGAACTGACAAACTGAAACATGTCGCTACCAAGCGGCCCCGACATACCAGCATTCGTAGGCAGTTGGCGGGCGGATGCAAATTTATTTTTTCCCGGGCTCGAGAAGTCCGCCGGCTGCGACACCAGAAAATGGGTGCGCGGATGCGGTGACTCCCCCGTCCCGGGCGGGCCGGCCGCCGCCGTGCCATACTACAGAGGCTTTCCCGGACGCCCGGCACTTCCGGGCCGCCGTCTCGACCCTCCAGCCCCGCCCCTGAGCAAGGATTCCCCATGGCCACTGCCACCGATTCCCTCCCCCGCCTCGGCGACGACGACGTGGCGGCCATCGACCGCCTCCGCACGATCAACGCCCGGCTCAAGCAGGAGCTCGCCCGGGTGATCATCGGCCAGACCGAGACCGTCGAGCGGCTCACGATCTGCCTGTTTGCCCGGGGCCACTCGCTCCTGATGGGCGTGCCCGGGCTGGCCAAGACGCTCTTGGTCAGCAAGCTCGCCGAGTGCGTGTCGCTGAAGTTCAGCCGGATCCAGTTCACGCCGGACCTGATGCCGATGGACATCACCGGCACCGACATCCTCCAGGAGACGGCCGACGGCCGCCGCGAGTTTCACTTCGTGCCCGGCCCGGTGTTCGCCAACATCGTGCTCGCCGACGAGATCAACCGGGCGCCCCCCAAGACCCAGGCGGCGATGCTCGAGGCGATGCAGGAGCACAAGGT
>CAYRNG010000294.1:0-2149 GCA_964425395.1 uncultured Candidatus Kuenenia sp.
CGCCCTGCAGCTCTCGCGGCAGCACCTGGCCCGCCAGGACACGCCCAACCGCCAGGTGATCCTGATCACCGACGGCCTGCCGACGGCCCACTTCGAGGGAAGCGAGCTCTATCTGCTCTACCCGCCCCACCGGCGGACCGAGGAGGCGACGCTCCGGGAGGCGGAGGCCTGTCGCCGGGAGGGGATCACGATCAACCTGTTTCTGCTCTCCGGCTGGTCGCAGTCCCGGGAAGACATCCAGTTCGCCTACCGGCTGGCCGAGGCGGCCCGGGGGCGGGTCTTCTTCACGGCCGGCCGCGAGCTCGACCGCTACGTGGTCTGGGACTACCTCGCCCGCCGCCGCTCGATCCTCGGCTGAACGGCCTGCCTCTCCTGCCTGGCTTGTGTGCGATTTCGGCCACAAGGAGCCGCAGGACGGGCGGTGTTCAAGCGATCGGTCTGGACACACCGATGCTGCTCAGCGGGGGGCGAGCAGACCAGATGCGGTTCCGGGGTGGATGGAAGCGAGCCTGGCCGACGACTGCTGTCCTCGGCAGCGTCGCCTGGGGTGTCGTGCTGGCGGTGGCGGTCGCCGGGGCAGGCCGGGCAGCTGCCCGGGAGGAGCTCGAAACCGACCGCGACGCGTTCACCTTCGCTCCCTCGACCGCCGGCCCGGGCACCTGGATCACGGAGTGCTCCTACTCGTTTATCGACAACCGGATCGGCCCGGAGGCCCACAGCTTTCCGGAGCTGCTCCTGCGGCGGGGCATCGGGGAGCGGTTTGAAGCCCGGTTCGGCTTCAATTACGAGGCGGGTGGCCCCGGCACCGTATCGGGCAGCGAGTTCGGCGGCGAAGACATCGAGACCGAGACCGAGAGCCGCGTCCTCTACGGCGGCAAGCTGGAGACCTCGAAGCAGGCGGGCTGGCTGCCCCGCTCGGCCCTGGTGGTGCAGGGCTACACGCCGGTCTCCGGGCCGGCGACCCGGTCGACCGTCGTCGTCGGCGAGTCGTTTGGCTGGCGGTTCGCCAACGGCTGGGAGTGGAACACTGCCATGCGGTACGGCACCGGCTTCGAGGAGGAAGACGCGTTCAGCCAGTGGGCCCCCTCGAGCGTGGTCAAGGTGCCGGTGGGAGAGCGCTGGAATGTCCACGCCGAATACTTCGCCATCCTCAGCTCGGGCAAGGAACTGCCCATCGACCTGCAGTTCGTGAGCCTCGGCGGCCACGTGCTGGCGACGGAAGACCTCGAACTCGGCCTCCGGTTCGGCTGGGGCATCAACCCGACCTCACCGAACTTCTTCGTCAACCTCGGCGTCGGCTGGCGGCGTTGACGGCCGCTCCGCTCCGCCCCGCTCCGCCCCGCTCCGCCGCTCCCGCCAGAGCATGACGGCCGAGCCGCCCGTGGCCGCGGCGGCCAGCGCCACGAGCGTCCAGGCCGGCACGATGCGGCCAGGGGCCGCCTCCTCGCGGGGAGTGGCCGAGTCTGCCAGGTCGACCGGCTCCAGGCCCGCCGCCCGCCGCTGCCGCTCGAGAGCCGCCTCCTCCCGACCGAGGTAGCGGCTTTCCAACTGCCGCTGCCGCCAGTCCCACTTGGGAGCAATGAGGGCGATCCCGACGAGCCCCATGAGCGAGAACAACGTCGCCCAAAACCAGCCGCTGTCGGTCAGCGGAGTCCGGGGATCAGGGGATGTCACGGCAGATGCCTCCAAGAATTTTCAACCGGAAGAAGGCAGGCATAAAGCATATATCCTTACGTGAATTCCAGCGTTCGGGTGGGGCAGCGTCAACTTGCCGGCGGGATGCCAGGCTCCGCCTGCCCGCCAGGAAATCCCGCCGCCGTAGCCGCGGGTTTTCAACCCGCCGGACAGCGCGGCGCTGCCAACCGGAACGCGGCCGCAATGGAAACGCAGCGTCAACTGGCCGGCGGGATAAAACCCCGCCGCTACGTGGGGGTCGCGGGAGGGGTTGCCCGTGCCGATCGAGCCGGCGTTGGAAACCGTCCGTAGGCAGGATGCCGAAGGACGGTTTCCATCGAGCGAGCTGAGGGCCGGGCACCGATCCGCGAAGCGGATTGGTCGACCGGAAGCGAGCGTTCGGCGAGATGGCACGGGCAACCCTGACCCACGTGTTCCAAGCCCCTAAAAACAAAGGGAAACAAAATTTTTCACA
>CAYRNG010000295.1:0-1721 GCA_964425395.1 uncultured Candidatus Kuenenia sp.
CTTGCGAACATGAAGCCGAGCTGGCTGATCGGGGAGTAGGCGAACACCCGCTTCAAGTCGTTTTTGACCGTGCCGATGAGCGCGGCCACGAGCGCCGTCGTGGCCCCCACGATCGAGACGACCGTGAGGGCGGCCGGGCAGGCGACGTAGAGCGGAGCGCAGCGGGCCACGAGGTAGACGCCGGCGGTGACCATCGTGGCCGCGTGGATCAGGGCGCTGGCCGGGGTGGGGCCTTCCATCGCGTCGGGCAGCCAGACGTGCAGCGGGAGTTGCGCGCTCTTGCCGCAGGCGGCCAGGAGCAAGAGCAGGCAGATCGCGGTGCCCACCGCCCCGGCCACGTAGCCCGATGGATCGGCCAAGCGCTCCATCCCCAGAATCCCGGGTAGCGGCGTGCCGTCGGGGAGGACGGTGTCGTGGAAGTTGAGCGTGCCGTAGGTCATCCAGAGCAGAAACACCGCCACCGCCAGGCCGAAGTCGCCCACCCGGTTGACGAGGAAGGCCTTCTTGGCGGCCGCCGCGGCGGCCGGCTTCTGGAACCAGAAGCCGATCAACAGGTAGGAGCAGGCGCCGACCGCCTCCCAGAAGACGTAGACGAGCAGGAAGTTGCTCGCCGCCACGAGCATCGACATCGAGAACACGAACGCCGCCACCAGGGCGAAGAACCGCGGGTAGCCAGGATCGTCGTGCATGTAGCCGATCGAGTAGATCGCCACGAGCAGGCCCACAAACGTGATCACGGCGAGCATCACCGCCGTGAGCGGGTCGAGGCGGAGGTCGATCCCGATCGAGAAGGGGAGGGCCGCCGGGAAGCCGGCGGCGGTGGCGGCCAGGTCCTCACCCGCGTCGAGGCCGGTGGCGGAGGCCGGCACGTAGGCATCGGCCACATTGGCCCACTGCCAGAGCGTGGTGATCATCTCGACCGCCGCGGGGACTGTCCCCGCCGCGGGGACTGTCCCCTTTCGGACTTCCGCGGGGACTGTCCCCGCCGCGGGGACTGTCCCCTTTCGGACTTCCGCCCCGAGCCCAACCAGCAGCACGATCGCCGCCACGGCCGCCGCCGCGATCGAGAGCACGGCCGGCCAGTGGGCCCGAGGCCCGAGCAGGCGGCCGAGGGCCACCGTCAGCAGGGCCCCTGCCAGCGGCAAGGCGGGCACCAGCACGAGCAGGGTCTTCGGATCGAGATCAAACATGAGTCATGCGGCTTTTGGATTGCCGGGAGGGGTTGCCCGTGCCAATCGAGACGGCGTAGGAAACCGAGCGGAGTCTGGACTGCGAAAGCGAGGTTTCCTTCGAGTGAGCGGAGGGCAGGATGCCCAAAGCGACCGTCCGGCGAGATGGCACGGGCACCCCCGACCTGTTCGACGTGGCACTGGGAAATTGCAGATGATCCATCATTGAAAAGTTTTCGAGCTCACACGTGCTCGCGTTCCAGGGCGGCGTCTTCGTCGTGCTCCGGCTCGACGCCGGCCGGCGTGAGCCGGGGGAAGGTGAGGGCTGCGGCGTCGCTGGCGGGCAACTCGTGGTCCACCGTGCGGGGGAGGTTCGATTCGCGGAGGCTCTGCCAGGCCGCCACGTCGAGCCGGCCGGTGCGGGCGAACGCCTGGAGCACGAACACGAGCGCCACCGCCGCCTCGCAGGCGGCCACGGTGAGCACCATGATCACGAGGACGTGCCCCCCCCAGTCGCCGTGATGCCGGCTCCAGGAGACGAGGCTCACCGAC
>CAYRNG010000296.1:0-3610 GCA_964425395.1 uncultured Candidatus Kuenenia sp.
TTGATCGCGTCGATGATCTGCTCGCGGAGGGCGAGCACCATCTCGATCTCGCGATTGAGGATGAAGCGGAGCTTCTCCTGGGCATCCATGTCGGTGGGATCGCAGGTGGCGATCCGGAGCGTGCCCCCCGCCTCGGCGAGCGGAAAGATCGTGTTTTCGCGGGCCACGCTCTCGGGCAGGAGCCCGACCACGTCGTCCGAAACCTCTGCCTCCGCAAGGTTCACGAACTTGAGCCGGTAGGCTTTGGCCAGGGCCTTCATCACCTTGTCGCCGGGGGCATAGCCGAGCCGGACGACCTCGTCGTGAACCTTCTTGCCCGACGAGCCGGCGATCCGCATCGCCTCGGCGAGCTGGTCGGCCGACACGATCCCCTCGGAGACAAGCAGGTTGGTGAAGGCATCCATGGGCGGGGCGCGGAGGGCGAGGAGAAGGAGGAGAGCGGAACGAGGAAATCGGAAGGCGAAAAGGAAACCAGCGGCTGCCGGCGGGGCCGTCAGGCAGGCTGTTCGAGGAAGGTGTCGGCGTGTTCGTAGCCGGGGGCGCAGGTGCAGAGGAAGACGAGCTCCACAGAGCCGGTGTTGCGGATCGTGTGCCTCAGGCCGGGGGGAATGGCGATCGCATCCCCCGGGCCGACGGCCCGTGTCTCCTCCCCCAGGGTCATCTCAGCTGAGCCGGAGAGGATGTAGTAGATCTCCTCCGTGACGGCATGGTGGTGGGGGATCGTCGCGGCACCCACCGCCAGCCGGGCTTCGGCCAGGCTCTGGTTGCGGATTGCGGAATTGCGGTGGGCCAGAAGCTCGCGGATCGTGGAGCCATCGACGGTGGTGAAGGGCGGCGCGTCGCGGTGATTGACGATATCCATGAATCCTCGGCCCGGAAAGGGGACAGTCCCCGGGGGATCTGACAGGGGACAGTCCCCTGCCGGGGACAGTCCCCAGCACGATCCACACTTCTCTAGGATACCAAACGGCCATGAAAATGAAGGACAGCCGGCGGAATCGGCCGGGTCTCCCAGGCCAGCGGCCCGGGCAGGGCGGCCGGATCGAAGCCCGCGTCCGACTCCACCACCACCGTGCTCCCCGCCGGGGCGGCAGCCACCACCGCGGCCACGAGTGCCATCAGCTCGGCCGTTCGCTCGGCAAACATGTTCCACGGGGGCGAGACGAACGCCAGCCAGGGGGCATCGCCCGGCAGGTCGGGCATCCGCTTGGGCCAGAGCAGCACGTCGCCCGGCCGGACCTCGCAGCGGTCGGTCAGGCCAAGCTCGCGGGCCGACTGCCGCAGCAGGTCGGCCGTGGGAAAATGCCGCTCGGCGAAGATCGCCCGGGCCGCCCCCCGGCTGAGGGCCTCGAAGCCGAGGGCCCCGGTGCCGGCGAACAGGTCGAGGGCCGTCGCTCCGCGGACCCGCGCCCCGAGCAGGTCGAAGAGGGTCTCCCGGACCCGGTCTTTCATGGGCCGCGTCGGGCCGCCGGGCCGATGGGCCAGCCGCCGGCCACGGAGGGTGCCCCCGATGATCCGCGGCGGCTGGTCGGCCTCCGGCGGGGCGGGGCGAGGGGGGCGGGCCATCGAAACAGTCTCCGGGAAAAGGGTGCGAGCGTGGTATCGTACCGGCGACGTGCGGCCGGGAACCGGGCCGCGGGAAAGCGTGCCACGAGGAGGGCCAAACAGGATGCGGCGAATGACGCGATGGGCCGCCGTGGTGGCGGGCTGCCTGGCGGCGAGCGGCGGGCTGGCGGAGGGCCGGCAGCCGGCCACCCCGGCGGCGCGGGCCGAGTTTGACGACGCCCTCGGCCGGATGAAGAAGCTGATGGCCGACCTGACGGTCATCCAGGCCCAATACCAGCAGCCCAAGGTCGACAAGGCGGCGCTCGAGGCGAAGTTCGAGGCCACCAAGCAGCGGGCGCTGGCAGCCGGCGAACGGCTCGAAGCCGCCGCCCTCGGCGTGCTCGCCATCGATCCGGCGGACGAGGCCGCCCTCGAGATCGCCACCGCCGTCGTGGCCGGCGGCCTCGAGGCCGATGATCCCGCCCGGACGCTGGCCGCGGCCGAGACGATGGCCGCCGCGGGAGCCAAGCCGGCCGACGTGGCCCTGATGGCCGCCTCGGCGGCGCTCGTGCTCTCCCGGCCCGAGGCGGTGGCCGCCTGGCTTGGGCGGGCGGCCGAGGCCCAGGCCCCCGCCGAGCAGGTGGCCCAGCTGCAGGCGGCCCTCGACCGGGAGCGGCCCAAGATCGAGGCCGAACTGGCCAAGTGGCAGGCCGAAGCCGAGGCCGACGACCTGCCCCGCGTCAAGCTCACCACCAGCGCCGGCGAGCTCGTGGTCGAGCTCTTTGAAAACGAGGCGGCCAACACCGTGGCCAACTTCGTGAGCCTGGTCGAGAAGGGGTTTTACGACGGCACCCCGTTCCACCGCGTGATCGGCGGGTTCATGGCCCAAGGGGGCGATCCCACCGGCACCGGCTCCGGCGGCCCGGGCCACGCGATCGCCTGCGAGTGCGACAAGCCCGGGGCTCGGCTCCACTTCCGGGGCAGCCTCTCGATGGCCCATGCCGGCAAAGACACCGGCGGCTCGCAGTTCTTCCTCACCTTCCGGCCGACCGACCACCTCGACGGCCGGCATACCGTGTTTGGCCGGGTGATCGAGGGAGACGAGGTGCTCCCCCGGCTGACCCGCACCCAGGACGCCGAAGGGCGGCCTGTGCCCGGCGTGCAGCCGGATACAATTGAGAAGGCCGAGGTGGTCCGCAAGCGGGACCACGCCTACACCCCCGAAACCCTGCCCGGCCCGCGGGGCCGCTGACCGGCCCCCGCACCGGGCGACACCGATCGGAGGACCAGCCATGCCAAGTCGTTCCAGTCGCACGATCCTGGCGGTGATCGCCCTGGCCGCGGGCCTCGCCCCGGCGACCCGAGGCCGGGCCGCGCCCCCCGTCCCAACCCGGAAAGCCAAGCCCATGCCCGCCGATTTCCAGTCCGCCGGCGGCCCCCAGGCCGCCGCCAAAAACCCCGCCCTCGCCGGCCGCGTGCCCGACGAGGAACTCCCCAAGACCGAGGCCGAGTGGCGAAGGCGGCTCACGCCCCAGCAGTATCAGGTGACCCGCCAGAAGGCGACCGACCGGGCCTTCACCGGGGAATACACCGACACCGAGACAGCTGGCACCTACCGCTGCGTCTGCTGCGGTGAGCCCCTGTTTCGGTCCGACGAGAAGTTTCACAGCGGCTGCGGCTGGCCAAGCTTCACGGCGCCGATCGACGGCGTGAAGGGAACCACGATCGCCGAGCACGATGACCGCTCCCACTTCATGATCCGCACCGAGGTGACCTGCCGCCGCTGCGGCTCGCACCTCGGCCACGTCTTCAACGACGGCCCGCCCCCGACCGGCCTCCGGTATTGCATCAACTCCTCGTCGATCCCCCTCGACGCCAAGCCGGCGAAGCCGTAGCGGCGCCGGCTTGTAGGCCCGGGCCGCCGGCACGGGCTATTTGGAAGCAGCGCGGAGTGGCGGGACGGATCGTCCGTCACGGCGTGATGGACCTACACGACTTGTCGGCCCGGGCCGCCGGCACGGGCTATCCGCTGTGGGTACTGGGTGGCGGGGTGGTGTGGGTGGCG
>CAYRNG010000297.1:0-4671 GCA_964425395.1 uncultured Candidatus Kuenenia sp.
AGGGGGGGCAATTGGGGCAGGGGAGTCACGGCACGGCCTCCGGGAACATGACGACGCCGATTGGCCTCGCCCGATGTCTCAAGTGTAGCCCCGCCCCGCCTCCGGTTCAAACCGCCGGGGCCGCCGGTGCCGGGCCGGTCGTGCCGGTTGCACCGGCCCGGCGGCCGTGAAATCGCCGCCCGCCGGCAACTGGAAACCGCGGTCGGGGGTGCCTTATCATCGCGGGGAGTCGCAGACAGTGCCGAAACCAGACCTCGCCGGCAGGTTCCAGGCGGTTCGTCGCTCTGCTCACCAGCGCCTCGGCGAACCGTGAGATTCGGCCATGCTCCGGAATGGATTCTCTTCAGCGCACCGGCGGGCAGCCCGCCTGGCCGCCTATCTGTCTGCCGGCTCCGGGGCCTCGACCCTGGGAATCTCGGCCGTCGAAGCGGCCATCATCACGATCGACATTGGCCCAACCGGCGCCAACATCGCGGGGATCAATGCCGGCCTGCAGCCCGGAGAAGGAAGGCAACAGCCCTTTCCGACCCCGGACCAGTATTGGCTCGGGCTCTTCAACAACTACCCCAATCCAACCGGCGATGTAACGATCCTGGGCCTGGCCATGGGACCCACCGCGGGGATCGCCTTCACCGGTGGGTATGCTTCGCCCCGCAACTTCGCCGGCGGGGAGCTGATCGATGCCGCCGCGAACTTCACGTCGGAGTTCCTGACGGCGGCGTTCCGAGTGCAGTACCCGTACGGAACCTTGGCCGCCCCCGATTTCGGCCCCAACAGCTTCATCGGCTTTCGCACGTCGGGAGGCAGCTTTGGCTGGCTGGAGGTGACCTGGAGCCAGGCGGCGGCTGAGTTTCAGATCCTGGCCGGAGCCTATGAAAGCGAGCCCGGCGTGGGCATCCGTGCCGGCCAGCCAGTTCCCGAACCGGCCGCCAACGCCCTGGCGGCCCTCGCCCTCGGCGGCGGGGCCTATGCCCGCTGGCGGCGGCGTCGGGCTCAGAATCCGGCCCAGGTTCGCCCCCTCACGGCTGGCTCGTGAGGGCCGGTGCGACAGGCTCGGCCAGCGGCTCTTCGGCGGCCGGCGGGCCGGCATCGAGGGCGAGCAGCCCGGCCTCGGCGGCGCTGATTCTGGCCTCGGCTTCCGCCTGGCAGGCGGGCTTGGCCAGCTGCGGCCTCATCATGGTGACGACCTTGCCAAACCACTCGGCCGCCAAGGTGGCCTCGCCCCGCGCCGCGGCCAGCTCCGCCTGCCGCTGGCAGACGGTCGCCGCGAGCGCGGCGTGATCCCAGACACCGGGCTGCTTGTCGAGCAGCTCGGCCGCGATCCGAGCGGCCCGGTCAACGGCGGCTTGGGCCTCGCCCGGCCGCCCGTCATCCATCAGCAGCGTGGCCGCCTGCAGTTCGGCATCGGCCAGCTCCCGGTGGACCGGATCGATCTGTTCGGGGGGGAGGGCGGCGACACAATCGAGACACAGCTTCTTGCGCTCCTCGACCCGCGCGAGCGCCTCGGATGGTCGGCCGTCTTGGAGATCCAGTCGGGCCAGCTGCGCAAGCCCCGTTGCGACCATCTTCGTCAGATAGCTTCGTTGCCTGCCGGTGAGGGCCTCAGCCCGCGGCGCCGCCAGAAATCCGCCGATCTCCCCCACCAGCCGCTCCAGCCAGCGGCGACAGTCGGCGAACCGGCCGGCGTTGAAGGCAGACAGCTCCGCGCTGAACAGCGCGTGCGCCTCCTGTTCCACCAGCGTGATTTCGTCGGGCCGCGATTCCCGCAGCGCCCGCATCCGGCCCAGGGCCTCGTCGAGCAGGGCGGAGCCCTCGTCGTACTGCTGCTGCTCGTGGAGGAACAAGCCGAGATCGAGCGTCGCCCGGACCATCTCCCGGGCATGCTCCTCGTCGGGCAGGACGCCCGCCGCCTGCTCGAGCAGCGCGATCGAGAGCCGGCCGGAGGCGGTGGCCTCATCCATCCGCCGGAGGTGGTGCAGGCAAGCCCGCTGCAGGTGGAGGCCGAGCAGCCGGTGCGTGAGCACCTGCGGATCCCGGGGCTCCTGGGCGGCCAGGTCGCTGAGCATCTCGAGGGCCTGCTCGTGGCAGGCCAGGGCGTCTTCATAGTGGCTGACGTCGAAAAACAGCCGCGCCACCCGCCGCAGCCCCGTACTCCGAAACTGCACCGCTGCGCGGGGATCGTCTCCCAGCGGCCAGTTGGCAAACTCATCGCGGATCTGCCGGAGAAACTCGACGTGGCCCTGGTCATCGGGCCGGCTGCGGAGGATCAGCTCCTCGATCAGTTCGCCCGTCAGTCGGTTCATGGAGCGGGTGGCCACCCCGGTCGCCTCCCCGGCCAGCCGCTCACTCTGGTCGATCCGCAGGCGGGCGGCGGCGACGGTGGCCGTATGGTAGGCGAGGCCGCCGAGGGTCGCGGTCGCGAACACCACCGCGAGGGCCAGGGCGGCGGAGATCACCGGCCGTCGGCGGACCTCGCGGGCCAGCCGCCGCACGGGCGAGATCGGCCGGGCCCGTACGGGCAGCCCCTCCACGAAGCGGTGGAGGTCTTCGGCCACCAGCGCCGCGGAGGCATAGCGGCGTGCCGGCTCCCGCTCGAGACACGTCTCGACGATGGCCCGCAGATCCCGCGGCAGGTGGCGGCAGGCGGGCGGCCAGGAGAAGTCGGCCGCGGCGGCCCGTTGCAGGGCGGCGGCGGTGGTCGCGGCCTCGAAGGGGGGGCTGCCGGTCAGGAGGGCGAACGCCAGGCCGCCGAGGCCGTGAATGTCGGCGGCCGTCCCGACCGTGCCGAGTTCGCCCGCCAGGCCGGTCTGCTCCGGAGCCATGAAGGCCGGCGTGCCCAGGGCGGCCGCGTCGTGCGTGAGCTGCTGGGAGACCTCGGCAGGGCGGGCCAGGCCGAAATCGGCGAGCTTGGGCACGCACCGCTCCCAGTCGGTGGCGTCGGCACCGGCCAGGAGCACGTTGTCGGGCTTGATGTCGCGATGGATGATCCCCAGCGAGTGCACCGCATCGAGGGCTCTGGCCAGATCCCGCACGATCCGCGCCGCCTGGCGGGGCGTCGGCAGCTCCGCCTCGATCCGCTGCTGCAGGCTCGGGCCGTCCACCCATTCCATCACCAGATACGGCGAGCCGTCGGCTTCACCGGCCGTGTAGACCCCCACCACGTTGGCATGGCTGATCCGGGCGAGGAGCAGGGCCTCGCGTTTGGCCCGCGCCCAGGCCGTCTGGGAGCCGGTGGCCGCCGGCCAGAGCAGCTTCACGGCGACCGGCCGGCGGAGGGCGAGATCATGGGCTCGATAGACGATCCCCATGCCCCCGCGGGACCGCGGCTCGAGGTCGGTGAGCCCCGGGATCACGGGGATGTGGCGGGGAATCGCGGCCGAGCGGCTCCCGCTTTCGGGCAGCGACGGGGGCGCGGCCGCGAGTTTTTCCTGTACGGCCCGGGTCCGCGTCGAGAGGCCTGCGCCGGGCATCGCCCAGGTGTCGCGGCTCCAGCCGGGCGCGAGGCTCTCGAGCGTCGTGCAACAGGATCCGCACCCGCGGAGATGCCCGACCACCGCGGCGGTCTCCGTCGGGCTGAGTTCTCCCTGGGCGAGGCGGGAGAGCGTCGTCTCGTCGGGGCAGGCCGCGGCCGTCACGGCTCGTCCTCCCGGCCGCCTTCCAGGCGGATGACCGTCTCGCGGATCATCTTCTGCACGTTGTGGCGGGCGGCGTAGGCGAGATCGACACTGATCCCGAGCGCGTCGGCCACCTCCTTGCCGCGCCGGTGCTCGAGGGCCTGCATCTCGAACGCCCGCCAGGTGTGCGGGCTGACCCGCGGCTTCACCTGCCGCATCGCGAGGGCGAAGAGTTCGGTGTCGTAGGCCTCCTCGATGCGGGTCAGGAGGTCTTCGCGGGCCGGCAGGGAGTCGAGCACGGTCTCGGCCGCCGCCGCGGCGAGGGGTTTCTCGGATCGCCTGCCGGCCGACCAGCCTGCCAGGGCCGAGGCCAGGATCTGCCGCAGGTAACTCCGGAACCGCCGGCCGGGGTCGTACTGAAAAGTGGCCGCCTGCTTCCAGAAGCGCACGAGCACGTCCTGGCAGACGTCGGCCGCGTCGCTCTCCTGGAGGCCGCAGGCCCGGCACCAGCGGAGCACCTGAGGACTGTAGATCCGCACGAACTCTTCCCAAGCGGCGTCCGAATCGGACTTCTCGGCGAGCCGGCCAAGCAGCGAACCACGGGTCGATAGCACTCCCATGGCGGTCACTCGCACCCGGTCTCGGAACACCCTTCTTGTGGTTCTCAAGAATAGGAGGCGGAAGGTGGCCCGTGCAAGCAATCGTCGGGTTTGGCCGTCAGCGGATGCTGGCGAGCTGCTCCCGGTATTCGTAGGCCGCCAGGGCCAGGTTGGTGCCCCGGAGGCCGAGTTTGCGGGCGATGTTCTTGCGGTGAGCGTTGATCGTGTGCGGGGAAATGCCCAGCCGTTCGGCGATGGCGCGGCTGGAGAGCCGCTGCCCGATCAGTGCGAGCACCTCCCGTTCCCGGCGGGAGAGGAGATTGGGAAGCCGCCGGCGGCCATCTTTGCCGGCTGGGCCTGCCCCCGGCTGGGTCAGGTCGGCGAGGGTCGTCTGGAGGGCCTGGAAGCGGGCGCCTTTGTCCACGACGCCATGGATGATGGCCGCCAGGTTTTCCGGG
>CAYRNG010000298.1:0-5495 GCA_964425395.1 uncultured Candidatus Kuenenia sp.
TGGAGGCCACGAGGAAGGCGACGGTGGCGGCCGCGTCGAGCCGCCAGCCGATCAGGGCGAAGACGACGATCGAGAGCAGGAGCCGCGCGAGCGACAGCACATTAGGGACGGTCCAGACGCGGCTGAGATCAGAGGACATGGTCAGAAACCTGGGTCTTTGGGGACTGTCCCCGCCGCGGGGACTGTCCCCCTTCGGCACGTCCAACGCCGCTCGATTGGCACGGGCAACCCCTCGCGGGGCATTCACTTTGACTTTCAGGCTATCAGTCTTCCCCGCTGGGCACGCCGGCCAAGTCGTAGCCGGAGGCGGCGACGATTTCGACGGGCAGGATCCGGCCGGTGAGGGGGCGGGTCGGGCCGCTGCCGGGGGCGGTCACGTAGACCAGGCAGTCGATGTCGGGGGCGTCGGCTGTGGTCCGGCCGAGCCAGACATCTTCCCGCTCGCCGCTGGGGCCGTCGATGATCACGTCGCGGACTCTCCCCACCTGGCGGCGGGCGTGGTCGTGGGCGATCCGCTGCTGCACTTCCATCAGCTCGTCGCGGCGGGTGGCCTTCTCCTCTTCGGGGAGGTGGCCGGCGAGCTTCGCCGAGGGGGTGTCGGTCTCGAGCGAGTAGGTGAACCCCCCCCCCCGCTCGAACCGCCACTGCTTCGTGAACGCGACGAGCTCCTCGAACTGCGGCCGCGTCTCGCCGGGGAAGCCGGTGATGAAGGTGGTCCGGAGCACGAGCTCGGGAATCGCCCCGCGGAGCTTGCCGAGCAGCTCCTCGGTGGCCGCCCGGTTGACCCGTCGCTGCATCCGCTTGAGCACCGGGTCGGAGGCGTGCTGGAGCGGCATGTCGAGATAGGGGAGGATCTTGGGGCTCTCGGCGATCCGGGCGATGAGCCGGTCGCTGAAGTGGATCGGGTAGAGATACATGAGGCGGATCCACTCGATCCCGTCGATTTTTTCGAGCTCCCCGAGCAGTTCCACGAGCCGGGGCTCGCCGTAGAGGTCGATGCCGTAGGAGGTCGTGTCTTGGGCGACGAGCACCAGTTCCTTGACCCCGTCGGCGGCCAGTTCGCGGGCCTCGCGGACGACCTCCTCGATGGGCTTGGTGGCATGCTTGCCCCGCATCCGTGGGATCGAGCAGAAGGTGCAGGTCCGGTCGCAGCCTTCGGAGATCTTGAGGTAGGCCACGTGCCGGGGGGTGACGCGGAGCCGGTGGGAGTCGTCGAGGGCCCGGGCCGGTGCCGGGCGGAACACGCTCCGCTGATCGACGAGGCCCCCCACGAGCCGCTCGGCGGCCCGGGCCACCTCGTCTCGCGAGAAGACGCCGATCACGGCGTCGAGGCCGGGCCGCTCCGCGAGCAGCCCCTCCTTCTGCCGTTCGGCCAGGCAGCCGGCCACGATCACGCCGCGGGTGCCGCCGGCCCGCTTCAAGGCGAGCATCTCGTCGATCACGCCATACGACTCCTGCCGCGAGGCCTCGAGGAAGGCGCAGGTGTTGACGATCACGAGATCGGAGCCGGCCGCCTCGGGCACGAACTGCCAGCCGTCGTCCCGCAGCAGGCCCAGCATCCGCTCGCTGTCCACCAGGTTTTTGGGGCAGCCGAGGGTGACGAGCGAGAAGGTGCCGCGGCGGATGGCCGGGTCGCCCGGGGCGATCACCGGCAGCGGCCCGGCCGCCGTCGAGCAGCCGCCGGCCTGCCCGGCCGGTTCGACGATCGGAAGGCTGTTCATCAGGTGGCCACCGTGCGGGCGGCGATCAGCTTGTCGAGCTCGGCCCGCAGCCGGGGCAGGATCTCGTCGTAGGGGAAGGCCCCCAGCTCGGCGCTGCCCTTCTTGAGGTTCACGTGGGTGGGGCCGCACCACAGGCCGAGGTCGGCGTCGTCGGTCTCGCCCGGGCCGTTCACGCGGCAGCCCATCACGGCGATCGTGATCGCGTGGTCGGCGGCGTAGGCGGTCATCTCCTTGACCTGCTTGGCCAGGTCGATGAAGGCCTCGTTCTCCACCCGCGAGCAGCTCGGGCAGGAGATGATGTTCAGCGTCGAGAGGCCGTAATCGACCACGCTGCGGACCCGGCCGGCGGCGATGTCGGCCAGGATTTGGTTGGCCGCCGCGATCTCCTCCGGCTTGTCGGCGTTGGAGACCGTGAGTGAGACCCGCACGGTGTCGCCGATCCCCCGCGAGATCAATTGCTCGAAGGCGATCCGGGTCTTGATGATCCCGTCGGGAGGCATCCCGGCCTCGGTCACGCCCAGGTGAAGCGGCACCTCGGGTCGCTCGGCGGCGAACCGGCGGTTGACTTCGATCACCTTCTGGGGATCGGAATCCTTGAGCGACACGCAGTAGCGGGTGAAGCCGATCGCGTCGAGCAGCTCGCAGTGCTCGAGGGCGCTGGCGAGCATCGGCCCCAGCGAGTCGTCGGCGGCGAACTGCTCCTTCTTGGCCGGGTCGACGCTCCCGCAGTTGACGCCCACGCGGAGGGCGCAGTCGTGGGCGGCGGCCACCTCGGCGATGAACTTCACCTTGTCCTGCCAGGGCTTGTCCCGTTCGTGGTGGTAGAGGTGGCCGGGGTTGTAGCGGAGCTTGTCGACGTGGGGGGCCACGTCCACCGCCAGGCGGTAGTTTTCCTGGAGGTCGATCGCCAGGTTGGCGGCGGTGCCGGCCCGGATGGCCGGCAGGGCGGCGGCGTCTTTCTTGGAGTCGACTGCGATCCGGACCACGCCGGCTCCGGCCGCATGGAGGGCGTTGACCTGCTCGAGCGTGGCGGCCACGTCGGCGGTGTGGGTGGCCGTCATGCTCTGGGGGGCGATCGGATGGCCGGCGCCGATGGCGATCGACCCGATCCGCACTTCCCGCGTGGGATTTCTCCGCAACTCGACCACGGCCTCTCCTCGCGACACACTCAGGCGGCGGCCGCCGGAGAGACGCCTCCGGCCGACCCCGTCCCCGGTAACGATAGCAGACCCCCCTCCCTTCGGCGACCACGATCCATGCGGTACGAGCCAGTCCTTCACATCGTCCTGGTGGCCCCCGAGATCCCCCCCAATGCCGGCAACGTGGGCCGCACCTCTGTGGCGATCGCGGCCAAGATGTGGCTCGTGCGGCCGCTGGGCTTCAGCCTCGACGACTATTACCTGCGGCGGGCGGGGCTCGACTACTGGGACGAACTCGAGTGGGAGGTGGCCGACGACTGGGAGGCCCTCTGCCGGCGGCTGGACGAGAGCGGGGCAGGGCGGAAGTGGCTCTTCTCGGCGCGGGCCACGCGGCGGTACACGGACGTCGCCTTCGCCCGCGGCGATGTGCTCGTGTTCGGGAGCGAGTCGGCCGGCCTGCCGGAGGCGATCAAGGCGGCCCATGCCGACGCCCTGCTGACGATCCCCTCGCGGCCCCAGGTGCGGAGCCTGAACCTGGCCAACTGTGCCGCGGTGGTGGCCTACGAGGCACTCCGGCAGTGGGGCTGAGGACGGCGGCACGTGCCCGGGTGCGGAAAGATCCGAAAGGGGACAGTCCCCTGTTGGCGACTGTCCCCGGTCAGGGACTGTCCCCGCCTCGGGGACTGTCCCTTTTTCCGTGCAACCGAAGGGGGACAGTCCCCTGTCGGGGACAGTCCCCAACTAATCCCCGGCCAGCACGGCACCGTAAATCGGCAGGTGGCGGTAGTAGACCTCGAGCATGTAGGTCAGGAAGCAGGTCGTGAACAGCCGGCCGCCGATGTGGCCCCACTTGTCGAGGGCTGGATCCCAGGAGCCGGCCTCGGGGCCCTTCTCGACCTGCGCGGCCGGCACCACCTCCCGCATCCGGCCGTTCCACCGATCCCAGGCGGATCCTCCCACGTTGTGGACCACCTGCGTGATGTAGTACCAGGCGTAGACATCCTTGTCGTTCTCGAAGTCGAGAAACCGCTCGCCCATCGCGTGCTCCAGGCCGGCGGTGATCCGCCGGTCGGTGCGGCCCCAGCCGAGGAACTGCCGGGCGAGCAGCCCCTCGGCGGTGACCGCCGGCGTGACGCCCGTGGGGGGCCGCTGGGGGGAGTCGAGCCGGTAGCCGTAGCGGCTGCCACCATCCACCGCGACGGTGTCGAGAAACCGCGAGACGCCGTCGAGGGCGGCACCCGGCACCGAGAGGCCCGCCATCTCGCCGCTCTTGAGGGCCATCATGAACCAGCCGGTCACCGACATGTCGCCCGGCTCGCGGGGGGCATACCGCCAGCCGCCGTTGGGAGCCTGGGCGGCCAGCGCATAGTCGAGGGCTCGGCGGGCCTGGTCGACGTGGAGCTTGCCGTCGGTCATCCCCACCAACTCGCAGAGGGCGTAGGTGGCCTGAGCGTGGGAATAGAAGGCGTGGTGGGAGGGCAGCCGGATGTCGAAGGTGCCGTCGGGCAGCTGCTTGGCCAAGAGCCCCTTCCAGCCCCGGGCGACCGTCTCCTTGTGGCGGCCGGTCGTGGGCGTGTTGCCCGCTCCCTGGAAGGCGAGCAGGGCCATGGCGGTGGCGGCGAGCTGGTTTTCCTGCGAGCCGCCGTCGGCGTAGGGGCCCTGCAGGCTCCAGAGGCCGTCCTTGCCCTGCTGCTTGGCGAGCCAGGCAAGCGCCTTGGCCACGGCCGCCTCGGTGGCATCGCTGCCGCCGAAGGCCTTGACGAGCGCCTCCCGGCGGCCCTCCTGCCGGCCGTCGAGGAGTGATCCGATCGGCACGTTCTGGGGCACCGCTTCGGCGACGGCCCCCACGCCGACCTCGACCGGCTCTTCGGTCATCACCGGCGCCGCGACGGGGTCTTCGACCACCGGCTCCTCGGTGGCGACCACCTCTGGCTCGGGCTCCTCCATCGGATCCTCAGCGGCCACGATCTGAACGCCCTTGTCGTCGTCCTCGACGACTTCGTCGGAGGCCCAGGCGAGGTCGAGCTTGATGGCTCGGTCGTCTTCACGAGGATAAAAGATCAGGGCCAGCACGATCAGCGCCACCACGTGCAGCGAGAGGCTGACGGAGAAGGGAGGGCTTTTGCGGATCCAGGCCTCGAGCCGCTGGCGGGGCGTGAGCGGCTCAGGCTCGGTCGGGGGCGGCTGAACGCTGCCGATGGAGACGCCCGGCTTGGGAGCCGGAGGCGAGTCGCCCACCACCGGCATGCCGGGCACGGGCTCGGGGCCGGCCGGCTGGGCGGCGGGCTTCTCCCACGGCAGACCGCCGACCAGCGTTTTTGGCTGGCCCAGCGGGCGGTGCCCCGATGGCGGCGGGGGCATGGGTGGCATCGGGAGGCGTCCGAAAATCCGGTTCGTGAGGGCTGTTCCGCTCCCGGGCTTTCCTTCGGGAGTCGCCGCTGCTATTATTCCGATAGAAGTCGTCGGTTCGCCAGCCGCGTCGGCCTCGGGTTATCCCGTCGACGAGGCAGAGCCGACGCACTTTGACAATTCAAACGTCGCGGGGTGGAGCAGCCCGGTAGCTCGCGAGGCTCATAACCTCGAGGTCGCAGGTTCGAATCCTGTCCCCGCCATTTCGCCGTTTCTGGTAAACGGC
>CAYRNG010000299.1:0-16641 GCA_964425395.1 uncultured Candidatus Kuenenia sp.
CCGGGGATGGCTTTTGCCGAGGACAGCTTAGAATCAGGGGATGCCCAAGCGACTCTGGATCGAGACCGTCGGCTGCCAGATGAACGTGCTCGACAGCGAGCTCGTGGTGGCGGCCCTCCGCCGCCAGGGCTGGGAGATGGCCACGGGGCCGGCCGAGGCCGACGCCGTCTTCTACAACACCTGCAGTGTGCGGCAGCACGCCGAAGACAAGGTCTACTCGGCCCTGGGCCGGATTCGGCTCGAGAAGCAGCGAAAGCCCGACCTGGTCGTGGGCGTGCTCGGCTGCATGGCCCAGAAAGACCAGGAGCTCGTCCGCCGCCGGGCGCCCTGGGTCGATCTCGTGGTCGGGCCCGGGCAGCTCCACCAGGTGCCCACGCTCGTGGCCGACGTGCTCGCCGGGAGCGGGCCGCGGCTGGAGGTGAGCCTCGAACGCAAGGGGGCGGCCCGCGACGTGATCGCCCGCTCCTTCGAGAGCTACGACCCCGATCGCGACCCCGGCATGCGGCCCACCCCCTTCCAGGCCTTCATCCGCACCCAGACAGGCTGCGACAAGTTCTGCGCCTTCTGCGTGGTGCCCCACGTCCGCGGCCCCGAGCAGGCCCGCGGCCCCGACACGATCCTGGCCGAAGCCCGAAAACTCGTGGCCGAAGGCTGCCGCGAGATCACGCTCATCGGCCAGACGGTGAACTCCTACAAGTACACGGACGGTGGCCGCACGACCCGGCTGGCCGACCTGCTCGCGCTGCTCGATGGCCTCGACGGCCTCGACCGGATCAAGTTTGTCACCAACTACCCGCGGGACATGACCGCTGACCTGATCGCGGCCGTCCGCGACCTGCCCAAGGTCTGCCACTACCTCCACGTGCCGGCCCAGCACGGCTCCGACGCGGTGCTCGCCCGGATGAAGCGGGGCTACACGATCGGGGAATACATGGAGATGCTGGGGCGGGTCCGCGAGGCGATTCCCCACGCGGCTGTGACGAGCGACTTTATCGTCGGCTATTGCGGCGAGACCGACGCCGAGTTCGAGCTCTCGCTCGAGCTCGTCCGCACGGTGGGCTTCAAGAACTCGTTCATCTTCAAGTACAGCCCCCGGCCGGGCACGAAGGCCCACGAGCGGCTCCCCGACGACGTGCCGGAGGAGGTCAAGAAAGAGCGAAACCGGCTCCTCCTCGAGGCCCAGGCCGAGGCCAGTCTGGCCGGCAACCGGCGGTTCATCGGCACCCGCCAAGAGGTGCTCGTGGAGGGGCTCTCGGCCCGCGACGAGAAGCGGGCCGTCGAGGCGGGGCCGGACGACACGGTCCAGCTCTCGGGCCGCACGATGTGCGACCGGATCGTGGTCTTCGACGCCCCGCACCGGCTGGTGGGCCGGCTCGTGGACGTGGACGTGCACGACGCGGCGGCCTGGTCGCTCTCCGGCCGGGTGGCCGACGGCCTGGCCGAGGCCGTGCCCCTGGAAGGTCTGGCGTTCACGGGCGAAGGCCCGGGAGAGCTCTACCAGCTCGCTCCCCGCCCCTAGGTCCGGCTCACCATGGAAGCCGCCGCCTCCCTCTCGCCCGTGCAGCGCGCCCCGTTCCTGCTCGAGGTGGCGCCGGTGATGCCGGTGTTCATCTGGGGGCCGCCGGGGATCGGCAAGTCGGCGCTGGTGCGGGGATTCGCCGACGCGGTGGGGCTGCCCTGCGTGTCGCTGCTCGGCTCGCAGCTGGCACCGGAAGACATCATCGGCATGGTGCTCGATGCGGTCGTGCTCACGACCGGCGGGATTGTCATCGAGCGGCAACGGAATGAAGATAGGAGCATGACTCCGCCGCTCCCCAAGCCGCCCGGCAATCTTCATCCGCTCTCTCGGGAGTTGCTCGAGAGTCTCGCCGGCCATGCTGAGGGTGCCGAGATCGTGATTGGTGGCGGCGTGGCACTCAGTCACTATCTGGAGTATCGCCCCACCGTGGACCTCGATGCTTGGTGGCATGGAGAACCTCGGGCGAATGTCGTCGCCTTTCTCGAGGCCGCCATGCGGGGGCTTGCCTCGCGACGTGGCTTCGAATATCGCCGCCGGTCGTGGGGTGAAACCGAGAGTCTCGAACTGCTGCAAGGTACCCAGAAGCAGTTCTCGTTTCAGATCAGCAGGCGGACTCTTGCCCTCGACGAGCCGCTTCCTTCGCAGTGGGAGCCGGTCTGCATCGAAACGCTGCGCGACAATGTGGCATCCAAGATGACGGCCCTGGTGCAACGTGGCGCGCCGCGGGATTTTCTCGACATCTACCACGTCTGCACCCGCGCCGTGATGAGCATGGCCGACTGCTGGCGAGCGTTCACGGACAAAGACCTCGGCATCGGCATCGACGAGGCCAAGCGAAAAATCATCGCCCGCCTGGCGATGATCGAAGCCAGCCGACCGCTCGAGACGATTCAGCCCGGGGAAGCTCGAGACCAGGCCGCGCGTGTCCGGGAGTGGTATTACGGCGTCTTCGCTGCTCCCGCACCATGACCATCGACCGATCCGTCTATCCCGATGTCGAGCCCCCCGCAACGCTCCAGAGCCTGGCGGACCGGGCCGATTACATGCAGCGCATCTGCGCGGCCTTCGATTTCGGCGTGTTCCCGGAGGAGACCGACTGGGTGACGTTTGCCGGATGGCGGGAGGTCTTCGATCGCTTCCCGCTCCCGGATTCACCCGGCTACCACGCCTTTCGCCATTGGTATGGCTGGGAGCGAGTGCCCGTCGAGCGGCGGCTGGGGATCCCCGCGTGGAAAGTCGCCGATCTCCACGAGGGCCGATCCGATCCGTGCGAGAACATGGTGTAGCGGCGGGATTATCATCCCGCCGGCCAGTTGGCGACGCCTTTTTCGGTGCCGCCGGTTTCGATTGGCGGCGCTGCGCGGCCGGCGGGTAGACTGAGGACCCTGTCGAGGCGGCTGCGTTCCGGGATCGTGCCGATGTCTGGCGGTCAATCCACTCTTCCCCCGGCCGGACCGGCCGGCCATCCGCTGTTCGACGACCCGGCCGCCGCTTTCGCCTGGGGCCGGGCGGCCGGCCTGGCCGAACCCGAGCTCGCCCGCCGGGTGATCGCCGGCCTCTTCGAGAGCGGGCTCACCTTCGACCTCGTCGAGTCGCTCACCGGCCGGCTGGCCACCTTACTTTCGGCCGCGAGCGACCCCGACCGGGTGCTGACCGCGCTCGGCCGGTTCATCGCCGCGGTCCGCAGCCCGCTCTCCACCGCCACCCTCTTCGAGCGGGATCCCGAGAGCCTGGGCGTGCTCCTGGCGATCTTCTCGGCGAGCCCGTTCCTGGCCGAGACGGTGATCACCGATCCCGAGGCCTGGGAGGAGGTGCGGCTGGGCCGGGGCCGGCCCGAGAAGAAGGAGGCGCTCGCCGCAATGCTCACCGCCGAGATCGGCGGCAGCACCGAGCCCGATGCGGTGCTCGCCGCCCTGCGGCGGTTCCGCCGCCGGCAGACGCTGCGGATCGCGTACGGCGACATCGTGGCCGGCAATCGGCTCGAGACGGTCGTCGCCCAGCTCTCCCACGTGGCCGACTGCATCGTGGCCGCGGCGGTCCGGCAGGCGACCCTCGCCGTCGAGCGGCAGCGGGGCCTGCCCCGCGATCCCGACGGCGGCCGGGCCACCCTCGCCGTCTTCGCCCTCGGCAAGCTCGGCGGCGGCGAGCTCAACTACTCGAGCGACATCGATCTGGTGTTCGTCCACTCTGCCGACGGCCGCGTCGCCGGACCCCGGCCCTGCACCAACCAGGAGTTCTTCGACCGGGTCGTGCAGGAGACGGTGCGGCTCGTCTCGGCCCCCTCGGCCGCGGGCGCCGGCCACCGGGTGGACCTCCGGCTCCGGCCCCACGGCTCGGCCGGGGCCGCCTCCCTCTCCCGCGAGGCGATGCTCCAGTATTACGACCGCTCGGGCCGGACCTGGGAGCGGCAGGCCTGGGTCAAGGCCCGCTGGATCGCCGGCGACGAGGCCCTTGGCGGGCGGCTCCTGGCCGAGCTCGAGCCCTGGATCTACCGCCGCTGGCTGACGCGGGCCGACATCAGCGGCATCAAGGCCCTCAAGCGGCGGATGGAGAAGCGGGTGATCCAGGCCGGCACCGACGATGCCGACGTCAAGGAGGGCCGGGGCGGGATCCGCGACATCGAGTTCACGATCCAGTTCCTCCAGCTGCTCGGCGGCGGCGACACCCCCGCTGTCCGCACTCCCAACACGCTCGAGGCCATCCGCCGGCTGGCCGCCGCCGGCAGCCTCACCGATCAGGAGCGGGAGATCCTGGAGCGGACCTACACCCTGCTCCGCACCGTCGAGCACCGCCTCCAGGTGCTCTACGACCGCCAAACCCACGTCGTGCCCCGCGACCCGGTCGAGCTCGGCCGGCTGGCGGTGCGGTGCGGCGAGCCCCCCGGCCCCGAGGGCCGCGAGCGGCTCCGGCAGCGGCTCGGCGAGGCGACCGACTTCAACCGCCGGATCCTCGACCACCTTCTCCACGACGCCTTTCCCGACGACGCCCCGCCGGAGCCCGAGGTCGATCTCGTGCTCGACCCCGAACCGGCGGCGGAGGCCGTCGCCGCGGTGCTCGGCCGGCACGGCTTCCGCGACCCGGCCGCCGCCCACCGCTCGCTCGTGGCCTTGGGCGAGGAGCGGGTCCGGTTCCTGTCCACCCGCCGCTGCCGCCACTTCCTGGCCGCGATCGCCCCCCGTCTCCTGGCCACGATCAGCCGCACGCCCGACCCCGATACGACGCTGGCCACGCTTCGCGACGTGAGCGACTCGCTCGGCGGCAAGGGGGTGCTCTGGGAGCTGTTCAGCTTCCATCCCCCCACGCTCGAGTTCACGGTTCGGCTCTGCGCCTCGAGCCCCTTCCTGGCCCGGCTCTTGGTCACCAATCCGGGGATGATCGACGAATTGCTCGACAGCCTCCTCGTCGAGCGGCTCCCGGCACCCGCCGAGCTGACGGCCGCCCTGGCCGAGCTCTGCCGGGGGGCGGTGGCGCCGGAGCCGATCCTCCATACCTTCAAGGTTTCCGAGCAGCTCCGGGTGGGGGTGCGGGACGTGGTCGGCCGGCAGGATGCCGAGACGACGACGGCCGCCCTGACGGCGATCGCCGAAGTGCTCCTCCGGCAGGTGGTGGCGATCGAGGAGGGGCGGCTCGTGGAGCGGCACGGCGAGCCGCTGGCCGGGGCGGGCCCGGCGGCGGGCCGGCGGGCCGGTCCGGTGGTGCTGGCGATGGGCAAGTTCGGCGGCCGGGAGATGAACTACTCGAGCGATCTCGACGTCGTGTTTCTCTACGACCACGAGGGGGAGTCGCGGCGGCGGCGGGGCGGGCCGGGCACGAGCACCGCTCACTTCTTCGGGGAGCTGGCCGGAAGGACGATGCGGGTGTTCAACGAGTTCGGTCCCCAGGGGCGGCTCTACGAGATGGACTCCCGGCTGCGGCCCTCCGGCCGCAGCGGGCCGCCGGCGATCTCGCTGGCCGACTTCGCCCGCTACTTCGCGGCCGACGGTCCGGCGGCGGTCTGGGAGCGGCAGGCGCTCCTCAAGGCGCGGGTCGTGGTGGGCTCGGAGGAGGCGGCCGCCGAGGCCCGGCGGATCATTCGCGCGGCCACGGTCGAGCATCCCTGGAGGGCGGCCGACGTGGCGAGCATCCGTCAGATGCGGTATCGGATGGAGGTGGGGGCCAAGGCCTCGAACCTCAAGCGGGGCCCCGGCGGCGTGGTAGACATCGAGTTCATCGTGCAGATGCTTCAGCTCGTCCACGGCGGCCGCCTGCCGGCCCTTGCCACCACCGAGACCCTCGCCGGCCTGGTCGCCCTCCATACGGCGGGCCTCGTGGGGGATGAGCCGCGGGCCTTCCTGGAGCGGGCCTACCGCACCCTGCGGGCGATCGAGGGGCGGCTCCGGCTGCTCGACGCGGTCGGCCGCCATGATTTTCCGGCCGAGGCCGCCGAGCAGCGGAAGCTCGCCCACCTCTTGGGCTACGACGACCCCGGCGGCCTGGTGGCCGACGTCCAGGAAGTGACCGCCCGCACCCGCCGCGAGTTCGAGCGAATCTTCGCCGCCACCGAAGCGGCCCTCGCGATCGGGTAGGTCCGTCACGCCTCGGAGCGGCGGGATGACCCTGCGGGCAGGCAAAGCCTGAATATCCCACCGGCAAGTTGACGCCGCCCCCCTGTAGCGGCGGGATTGTATCCCGCCGGCCAGTTGACGCCGCCCCCCCGTAGCGGCGGGATTGTATCCCGCCGGCCGGTTGACGCAGCCCCCCTGTAGCGGCGGGATTGTATCCCGCCGGCCGGTTGAGGCAGCCCCTTCCGTTGGTCCGGCTTGCCCGTGCCACCAGGCACCCACCCCGCTACGATTGCGGCAGGCCCCGGAGGAATGCACCGATGACACTCGCCCGTTCGCTTTTGCTCCTGGCCGCCCTGGCCGCCGCCGCCCAGTCGGCCGATGAATGGCCGCAGTTCCGCGGCCCCGGCGGGCGGGGCGTGGGGCCGGCCGACCCGCGGCTGCCCGACCGCTGGAGCCTCGCCGAGGGGGCGAGCGGCCGGGAGAACGTTCGCTGGTTCCGGGCCATTCCTGGCCGCGGCTGGTCGTCGCCGATCGTCCAGGGCGAGCGAGTGTTTCTCACGACGGCCGTCGCGGCCGATGAGCTCGACGCCCCCCGCCGCGGCCTCTACTTCGGGGGCAACCGGTCGGCCGCCCCCGCCACCACGCTCCGCTGGCTGGTCCTCTGCCTCGACGCCGCCACGGGCGAGCCGGTCTGGGAGCGGGAGGTAGCCGCCGGCCCGGCGCCGGAGGCTATCCACCTCAAGAACAGCTTCGCCTCCGAGACCCCCGTCACCGACGGCCGGCGGGTCTGGGCCTGCTTCGGCAACGTCGGCTTGTTCTGCCTCGACGCGACCACCGGCGAGCTCGTCTGGCAGCGGCGGTTCGAGCCCCGCTTCACCCGCTTCGGCTGGGGGCCGGCCGCCTCCCCCGCCCTCCACGAGGGCCGCCTGTATATCGTCCGCGATAGCGAGGAGGCCTCGACCCTCACCGCCTTCGACGCGGACACGGGCCAGACCGTCTGGGAGGTGGCCCGCGACGAGAAGAGCAACTGGTCGAGCCCGTTCGTGTGGGCCAACTCGCTCCGCACCGAGATCATCACGCCCGGCTCGGGCCTGACGCGGGCCTACGACCTCGACGGCCGGCTGCTCTACGAGTTTTCCGGCGGCTCGCTGATCACGATCGCCACACCCTACGCGGCCGACGACCTGTTGTTCGTGAGCTCGGGCTACGCCCTCGGTCGCCGCAAGCCGCTGTGGGCGATCCGCCCCGGCGGGGCCGGCGACATCACGCTTCCCGAGGGGGACTCAGTCGGCGGGGCGGTCGCCTGGAGCCGGCCCGATATCGCCCCCTACAACCCCTCGACGCTCGTCCACGAGGGGCTGCTCTACGTCCTCTCCGACAAGGGCATCGTGTCGTGCTTCGAGGCGGCCAGCGGGGCGGAGGTCTACCTCCGACAGCGGCTTCCCGAGGGACGGGCCTTCACCGCCTCTCCCTGGGCCTCGGGCGAGCGGATCTTCTGCGCGAACGAATACGGCGACACCTTCGTGCTCCGGGCCGGCCGCGAGTTCGAGATCCTGCACGTCAACTCGCTGACCGACGACGACATGATCATGGCCAGCCCGGCCATGGCCGGTGGCCGCCTCTTCCTGCGGTCTGCCCGGGGCCTGTTCTGCCTGACGCGGCCCGAGTGAGCGGTTCAAACGGAAAAGATCGGGGAGAGGGCCGCGCGTGGCGAGCTCTCCATGCGTCAGAAATGCTATGCTCTCGCGGCCGAGAAACCATGCCCGTGAAGGAGCCCACCGATGACCGCCCCGAGCCCCTTTGCCCGCCTCGCCAGCGTTCTGGTGGGGCTGGCGGTATCTATCGGCACCACGCATGCTGCCGCCCCGCCCAACATCGTCGTGATCTTCATCGATGACTTGGGGTATGGCGACATCGGGCCGTTCGGGGCCACGAAGCAGCAGACGCCCAACCTCGACCGGATGGCGGCGGAGGGAATGAAACTGACGAGTTTCTACGCGGCGCCGGTCTGCTCGGTGTCGCGGGCGCAGCTGCTCACCGGCTGCTACGGAGTGCGGGTCGGCGTTCCGGGTGTCTATTTCCCGGCGGGACCGGAGGGGCTCAATCCTGCCGAATTCACGATCGCGGAGCGGCTCAAGCCGCTCGGCTACGCCACCGCGTGCATCGGCAAGTGGCATCTGGGAGATCAGCCCGAGTTCCTCCCCACCCGTCAGGGCTTCGATCGCTACTACGGCATCCCCTATTCCAATGACATGCAGCGGGTGTCGGTCGCAACCGGCCAGCGGGTCGTTCCGCTGCTGCGTGACGAGACGGTCGACGAACTGCTGACCGACGAGATGCAGACGGCGATCGTCGAAAAGAGCACGGCCGAGGCGGTGCGGTTCATCGAGGAGGCCAAGGATGGGCCGTTCTTCCTCTATTTGCCGCATACGGCGGTGCATGCCCCGATCGTTCCGGGGAAGCGGTTTCAGGGAAAAAGCCAGAACGGAAAGTTCGGTGACTGGGTCGCGGAAGTCGACTGGAGTGTCGGCGAAGTCCTCGACGTGATCCGGCGGCTGAAGCTCGCCGACAACACGCTCGTGATCTTCACGAGCGACAACGGCCCCTGGGTGCGCGTCGTCGGCAACGCGACGACGGCCGGCCCGCTCCGCGGATCCAAGGGGACCACCTGGGAGGGAGGCGTGCGGGTGCCGACGATCGCCTGGTGGCCCGGGCACATCGAGGCCGGCACCACCTGTGACGCGGTGGCCGGCACGATCGATCTGTTGCCGACATGCGTGAAGCTCGCCGGCGGCACGGTGCCCTCCGAACCGGTCATCGATGGCCGGGATATGTCGGGCCTGCTGCTTGGCTCCTCGCTGGAATCACCGCGAAACGCCCACTATTATTTCCGTGGCAGTGGCCTCGAGGCAGTCCGGAAGGGACGGTGGAAACTCGCGATCGCGTCACAGGCCAGTGGCATGGGCATCAAGAACGCCCAGGCACCGGAGCCGGCCTCGCTCGACCAGCCGCGGCTCTATGATCTCGATGCCGATATCGGTGAGACGACCAATGTCGCCGCGTCGCATCCGGAGGTGGTCGCCGACCTGAAGACTCTCGCGGGGGCCATGCAGGAGGAACTGGGGAATCCCCGATCGCCGGCCCGCCGCCCCCCCGGCATCGTCGCGAATCCCCAGACGATCTACCCGACGGTCCCGCAAGCGCCGAAGCAGCGCAAGAAGACGGTCGGGGCTGGGTCCGCTCGCGAATGAGTCGGCTTTTCAGCCCACGATGTCGTTCACCACGACACCGGCAACGTCCGGCCTGTTCTGCCTGACGCGGCCCGAGTGAGCGGTTCCGGCCGGGCTTGACCCCCGGCCCGCGGCCTGCGAACCTCCCGCCCCCGCGGAGTCTCCAATCCCATGCGTCGCGTCGCCCTGCTCTCGCTCCTCCTGGCCGGCTTCGCGCCGGTGCGGATCACGCCCCCCTCCGCCCGGGCCGCCGAGCGGGCCCCGGGCAGCGTCGCCGATCTGGCCGACCGGCTCACCACCGGCCTCCGCGTCAGGGTCCCGGCCGACGTGGCCTTTTGCGAGCGGGTGGCCCGGGCCGTCCGCGAGGGCCGGCTCCCGCAGCAGGTGGTTGACTCGACCTACTCCTGGGCGATCGCCCGCGGCCGGAAGTATCCCTTCCCGGCCTTCGAGCACGTGATCACGATCCAGGCTGCCAAGCTCGGCGTCCCGCTCTGACGCCCTCTGGCCCCGCGGCAACGCGAGCCCGCCGGCCGCGGAACGCCAGCGGCATCGGCCTGACCGGCTCCACGCGGCTCACAAGTCGTTCAGCAGTCCGGCCATGCTTGCGGAAGTGCCATTGGCGGGGCTATCCTCCGGAGTGGCCCGTCGACCCCGCCGGGCGACTGAGAACAGAGCGCCGGGGGCCTTTTCGCAATCCTCCAAAGATCTTTTGTCGATCGATCAACCAGCGGCCTTCGGGGCGGGCACGTCGAGCTCGTTCATAAGCATCAAATCGACGACGCTGTAGCTGTCGTCCGGCTCGAAAAGAATGGCCGTCCGTCCGGTCGGAGAGACCATCACGAAATCGGGGTGCGACACGGCGAACGATCGGCCGTCAACCATCCGGATAATGAATGGGCGAAACGGCTGCTGCCGGATGGTCGCCTTCAACTGCTCGCTCGTCATGGCGGGATTCTCCTCCGAACCGTGCTGCCGCAAGCTCTGCGGGCGGCTCCTCCACGTCACGGCAACCAGGAGAATATACAGCCGTACATGCTTTGTCAACCCCATCTCGCTGACCACCACGTCGCGGGCGGTCACGATCTTGGTGACTCCACTCCCGGATTCAGCGGGCTCTAGCCCGGTTGGGGCCCCGCACACCAAAGGTCACCGGGTGGTTTTTGCCAGGGACAGCTTAGGCTCGGAGAATGCCCAAGCGGCTCTGGAACGCCATCCGGGGGAGTGCAGCTTTTCGGCGGCACAATTTCCACGGGATACGAATCGCCGTGGGTTGACACGGTATGAACATCTGTATACTCTTTGGCCTTTGCCACCCAGGGAGCCGCCACCATGGCCCACGACCTCGAGTCCGTTCTCAATCGCTCGTTCGGCCACCCGTCATTCCGCCCCGGCCAGGAGCAGGTGATCGAGTCGCTGCTGGCCGGCAGAAGCGCGCTTGCCCTCTTCCCCACGGGTGCCGGCAAGTCGCTCTGCTATCAATTGCCGAGCCTCTTGATGGACGGCCTGACGGTCGTGATCTCGCCCTTGATCGCCCTGATGAAGGATCAGGTCGAGGCCCTCGAGGCGCGGGGCATTGCGGCAGCGCGGCTCGATTCCTCGCTGACCCCGGCTGAGGCGGCGAGCGTGTATGACCGCATCCGCACGGGCGGGCTGAAGCTGCTCTACATCGCGCCGGAGCGGCTGACGAGCGAACACTTCGTGGGCCGGCTGTCACGGGCCAAGGTGGCGATGATGGCGGTGGATGAGGCCCATTGCATCTCCGAGTGGGGGCACAACTTTCGGCCTGAGTATCTGCGGCTGGCGCATGTGGCCAAGGAACTGGGGATCAGCCCCGTCCTGGCGCTCACGGCCACGGCGACGCCCGCGGTCGCGGCCGACATCCGCCGGGCCTTCGGCATCGCCGCGGCCGACCATGTCCAGACGTCGTTTCGGCGGCGGAATCTCTCCTACCGGGTCACGCCCTGCGCCGACCGCGATCGCCTGGCCCTGCTCACGAGCCGGCTTCAGTCGCGGCCGGGGGAGCGGCCGGGGGCGACGATCGTCTACGTGACGCTCCAAAAGACGGCCGAGGAGGTGGCGAATCACCTCCAGAAAAGCGGCCTCAAAGCCCTCGCTTACCATGCCGGCCTGCCCGACGAGAAGCGGCATGCGGCCCAGGATGCCTTCATGACCGGCCGCATCGACACGATCGTCGCCACGATCGCCTTCGGGATGGGCATCGACAAGGCCGACATCCGCGGCGTCTATCACTACAACCTGCCGAAGACCCTGGAAAACTACGCCCAGGAAACAGGCCGCGCGGGCCGCGACGGCCAGCCCGCCGTCTGCGAACTCCTGGCCTGCGCCGACGATCGGATCGTGCTCGAGAACTTCACCTACGGCGACACGCCCACTCCGGAGGCGGTGCGGCGGCTCCTGGAGGAAATTTTTTCGCCGGCTGCCTCCCGGGCCTGCCGCCGATCCGAGCACCGGCCGGACGAGTTCGACCTCTCGCTCTACGACCTCGCGCAGGCGACCGACATCCGGCCCCTGGTGATCGAGACGGTGCTCACCCATCTGGAGCTGGGCGGGATCATCCGGCCCCTGGGATCGTTTTACGCCGGCTATCAGTTTCGGTTGCTCGAGCCCGAGGCGGCCCTCGTGGCGAAGCATACGCCCGAGCGGCAAGCCTTCCTGCGAAAGCTGCTGGACTGCGGCAAGCGGGGCACGAAGTGGACCACGATCGATCCCGATCGTGCCGCGGTCGAGCTGGCCGAGCCGCGGGACCGGATCGTGAAGGCCCTGGGCTGGCTTTCCGACTCTGGCAGCATCGAGCTCAAGCCGAGCGGCAGCCGGCAACGCTATCGGCTGACCGGCGGCGGGCAGCCCGATCTCGCCGCGCTCACGCACTCGCTCGAGGAGCTCTTCGCCGGCCGCGAAGCCCGTGATCTCGAGCGGCTGGCGGCCGTGCTCGACTTCGCGGCCGACCGGGGCTGCCTGACCGACAGGCTCCTCGGGTACTTCGGCGAGGCCGGCGGCCCGACGGAGGGCCCGACGGAGGCCGCCGAGCCGCCCGTCGGCTGCGGCACCTGCACGAGCTGTGATGATCCCGAGCCCACGTCCGGCCCCGCGGCCGCGCCGCGGGAAATCCCGGCCTCCACGCCGCCGGACATCACGGCGGCCCAGGCCGCGGCCATCGAGGCCCTCGTGGCCGAGGATCGCCCCGCGCTCCGTAGGCCGCGGCAGCTGGCCCGCTTTTGCTGCGGGCTCACCAGCCCCGCGACCAGCCGGGAGCGGCTCGGCCGGCATGCCGCCTTCGGCCTGCTGGCCGCCGTGCCCTTCGCCGCCGTGCTGGCCCACGCCGAATCCCTCTTGGGAGGAGCGGCAGCGGCCTCGGCCGGCGAGGCGGGCGGCGTTGCTCTGCGTACGAGTTGAAGCCCTCGTCACGCCCCGGCCAGGGGCCGGGTCATCTCCACCGGCACGACCCACTGGTCGTACTGCTCGGGCGTCACCAGGCCCAGGGCCACGGCCGCCTCCTTGAGGCTCGTGCCGTCGTGATGGGCCCGCTTGGCGATCGCTGCGGCGTTCTCGTAGCCGATGTGGGTGTTGAGGGCCGTGACCAGCATCAGCGAATCGTCGAGGTGGTGCCTGATCCGCTCGTGGTTGGGGGCGATGCCGGTGGCGCAGTGGACCCGCAGGGAGTCGCAGGCGTCGGCCAGGAGTTCCGCGCTTTCGAGCACGTTGTGGACCATCACCGGCTTGAAGACGTTGAGCTGGAAGTGGCCCTGGGAGCCGGCGAAGGCCACCGCCGCGTCGTTGCCGAACACCTGCACGCAGACCATCGTCATGGCCTCGCACTGGGTGGGATTGACCTTGCCCGGCATGATCGAGCTGCCCGGCTCGTTCTCGGGGATCGTGATCTCGCCGATCCCGCACCGCGGGCCGCTGGCCAGGAGGCGGATGTCGCTGGCGATCTTGAACAAGGCCATCGCCAGGCCCCGCTCGGCGGCGCTCATGTCGACCAGCGCGTCGTGGGCCGAGAGGGCGGCGAACTTGTTGGCCGCCGACGTGAAGGGGCGGCCGGTCTCGCGGGCGATCCAGGCGGCGGCGGTGTCGCCGAACTTGGCGTGGGCGTTGAGCCCCGTTCCCACGGCCGTGCCCCCGATGGCCAGCTCGTGGAGGCCGGGCAGGGCCCGCTCCAGGGCGGCGATCCGCTCGTCGAGCTGCACCCGCCAGGCCGAGATCTCCTGGCCGAGGGTGATCGGGGTGGCGTCTTGGAGGTGGGTGCGGCCGATCTTGACGAGGTCGCGGTATTCCACCTCCAGCTCGGCGAACACCTCCCGGAGGGCCCGCACGGCCGGCAGCAGCCGGTCGTGCACCACCTCCACCGCGGCGATGTGCATCGCCGTCGGGAAGGTGTCGTTGGATGACTGACCCCGGTTGACGTCGTCGTTGGGATGGACCGGCTGCTTGGAGCCCATCGTCCCGCCGGCCAGCTCGATCGCCCGATTGGAGATCACCTCGTTGGCGTTCATGTTCGACTGCGTGCCGCTGCCGGTCTGGAACACGACCAGCGGGAAGTGGTCGTCGAGCGTGCCGGCGATCACCTCGTCGGCCGCCTGGGCGATCAGCTTCACCTTCTCCGCCGGCAGCTGGCCGAGCTCGCCGTTGGCCAGGGCGGCCGCCTTCTTGAGGATCCCCAGGGCCCGAATCACCGGCCGGCCCCAGCGGAACCGCTCGACGCCGATCCGGAAGTTGTCGCGCGACCGCTCCGTCTGGGCGCCCCAGTAGCGGTCGGCGGGCACCTCCACCTTCCCCATACTGTCAGACTCGGTGCGAAACTCAGCGGCGGTCATCGGCTCGATCCCTTTCCTGAGCGAGAGGCGGACGAAAGCCGATCAGTCTAGCCGAGGGCGACCTCGCCGGCTGGCGAGGTCGCCCAGCGGCCGATCTGCCTCGAGTCTGCTACCGCTTCCACTCGCGGCCCGGCAGCTTCTTGGGCCACTCGTCGTCGGTCAGCCAGACGAGCGACGTGGAGACGCTGGCGAGTCCTTCGGCCGAGGCCGGCTGTTGGACCGCGATCGACGCCGAACGCTTCGCTCCGACATCGAACCGCACCTGATGAAACTCGTCGTCGGTCGTGACGAGGCTCTGGTGGTGGCTGGGGCGAAACCCGTCCGGCACCTTGCCGAGCACAGCCCGGAGTCGCTTCCGGCTCCGCAGCCCGGAGATCGCCAGTTCGACCGTGTTGCCCACCCGGCGAAGGACCGCCCCGTCGAGGGCCGCCCCGGCCGGCGTGTCGAGGAGGGATGTGACGAGCCGGCTTCCTGTCGAAAGCATGCCGGTCGATTCGCCGGCCGGCCCCTGCGGACCGACCGGGCCGCGATCCCCCTTCTCGCCCTTCGTACCAGCCGGGCCCGCCGGACCACGCTCACCCTTCGCACCAGCCGGGCCTTGCGGGCCTGGCTTGCCGTCTTTGCCATCCTTCCCGGCGGCACCGGCCAGACCGCGCTCGCCCTTCGTGCCAGCCGGGCCTTGCAGTCCGGGCTTCCCGTCCTTGCCATCCTTCCCGGCGGCACCGGCCGGACCACGCTCACCCTTCGCACCGGCGGGGCCGGTAGGTCCGCGCTCACCCTTCGCTCCAGCCGGGCCTTGCAGTCCGGGCTTCCCATCCTTGCCGTCCTTCCCGGCGGCACCAGCCAGACCACGCTCACCCTTCACACCAGCGGGGCCTTGCGGGCCGGGCTTGCCGTCCTTGCCGTCCTTCCCGGCAGCACCGGCCAGACCACGCTCACCCTTCGCACCAGCCGGGCCTTGCGGGCCGGGCTTCCCGTCCTTGCCGGCGGCTCCGGTCGCGCCCGCGGCACCGGCAGGTCCGCGCTCGCCCTTCGCTCCAGCCGGGCCTTGCAGTCCGGGCTTCCCGTCCTTGCCGTCCTTCCCGGCGGCACCAGCAGGTCCGCGCTCGCCCTTCGCACCGGTGGCACCAGCCGGTCCACGCTCGCCCTTCGCACCGGCAGGCCCTTGCAGTCCGGGCTTCCCATCCTTGCCGGCGGCTCCAGTCGCCCCCGCGGGGCCGGCCGGACCACGATCACCCTTCGCACCAGCGGGGCCGGCCGGTCCACGCTCACCCTTCGCGCCAGCCGGGCCGGCCGGTCCACGCTCACCCTTCGCACCGGCGGGCCCTTGCAGTCCCGGCTTCCCATCCTTTCCGGCGGCTCCGGCTGGGCCCGGCAGACCTGGCTTGCCGTCCTTCCCGTTCAGACCGTCTTTCCCAGGCGCGCCGGCGGGGCCAGCCGGTCCACGCTCCCCCTTCGCGCCAGCGGGGCCCTGCAGGCCCGGCTTCCCGTCTTTGCCGGCGGCACCAGCCGGCCCTTGCAGACCGGGCTTCCCATCCTTGCCGTTGAGGCCGTCCTTCCCATTGAGACCGTCCTTCCCGGGAGCACCGGCGGGGCCGGCAGGCCCGCGCTCGCCGGGGGCTCCAGCAGGCCCACGCTCGCCGGCGGGACCTTGCAGACCGGGCTTCCCGTCCTTGCCGTTGAGGCCGTCCTTTCCATTGAGGCCGTCCTTCCCATTGAGACCATCCTTCCCGGGAGCACCCGCGGGGCCAGCAGGCCCACGCTCGCCGGCCGGTCCTTGCAGACCGGGCTTCCCGTCCTTGCCGTTGAGGCCGTCCTTCCCATTGAGACCATCCTTCCCGGGAGCGCCCGCGGGGCCGGCAGGCCCACGCTCGCCAGCCGGTCCTTGCAGACCGGGCTTCCCATCCTTGCCGTTGAGGCCGTCCTTCCCATTGAGACCATCCTTCCCGGGAGCGCCCGCGGGGCCGGCAGGCCCGCGCTCACCGGCGGGACCTTGCGGACCGGCAGGACCACGCTCTCCTGCGGCCCCCGTCAAGCCCGTCGCCCCGGTTGCTCCGACGGCACCTGTCCCCTTCACACCACCCCCGAACCCGAGGGCCTCGGCCAGCCCCGACATGACGCCCGGGGCAACCTTCTGGAGCCGGCCGATGTCGTGCCAGCGGGAGTTGTCGGCATCCCAAATCCAGAGCACAGCACCCCCCTCGTCATACCAGGCATCCCCCAGCGAGGCCGTCTTCGGCAGGCTGTCAGCGTGATCGACGGTACCAAGGACGCGATGAACGGGAGGAATCGTGCGACGAGCCATGAGAGTCTCCTTGCGAGAAAAAAGGTGTCCTAGGGCAAAACATCCCCGGGGTGGTGCCGAGAACAGCACCGCCGAGGCCATCGCCGTGCAACCTGGCACGGCACCGGACTCGATGACGAGCCCTTCCAACCCCAGACCGCCGAGACTACGAGCCTTGCCTAGAGCCCGCAGATTTCGCAGGCGGGAGAATAGCATTTCCTGGGGGGGA
>CAYRNG010000300.1:0-2480 GCA_964425395.1 uncultured Candidatus Kuenenia sp.
GGGGCAGCCTCAACTGGCCGGCGGGATGGACAGGCTTTGCCTGCCCGCAGGGTCATCCCGCCGCTACAGGGGGTCGGGGGAGGGGTTGCCCGTGCCAATCGAGACGGCGTTGGAAACCGTCCGTAGGCAGGATGCCGAAGGGGGACAGTCCCCGCGGCGGGGACAGTCCCCGGGGAGCGTCCGGCGAGATGGCACGGGCAACCCCGACCAACGGTTGGGGCAGCCTCAACTGGCCGGCGGGATATAATCCCGCCGCTACAGGGGGCAGCGTCAACTGGCCGGCGGGATGGACAGGCTTGCCTGCCCGCAGGGTCATCCCGCCGCTCCAAGCGAGCCGGGCCGGGGCGGCTCGTGCCACCCCGGCCCGGAAGTCTCGTTTCAGGAACCGGCGAACTACTTCGCGAGCCGGGTCAGGGTCTCCACCATCGGGGTCACGACGGCCCCGAGGATGTCCTTGACTCCGGGGATCGCCATCGCGGTGTTGATCACCTTCTGGAGCAGGCCCAGGTTCTTGCCCAGGAACTCCGTCAGGGCCGGCTTCTCCTCGGCCGGCAGCCTGCCCGCCTCGGTCTCGAGCGTCTCGAGTAGCGGGCCGAACCCCTCGAGCGTCGGCACCGCCGCCCGGGCCGAAGCCTCGTCGGTCACGCCCGAGAGAGTCTTCGTCAGGCCGCCGAACAGCTCGGTCGCCGTCGTTCCGACCTTCACGGCCTCGAGGAACTTCGGATCGATCGTGAGCACCTCCTGAACCGTATCGACGATCTGATTGCCCCGCTCCTCGATGACCTCCGTCACCCGGTCGGTCACCGGGCCAACCTTCTGCTCGGTGACCGCGACAGCCCGCTTCTCCTCGGGCTTGGGGCGGGTGAACAGATACGCCCCCACGCCCAGGGCCGCCAGGGCCAGGAGCGGCAACAGCCAGCTCGGGAAGCCCGATGAAGCCGGCTCATGACGATGGCCATGGCTCGGTTCGTGCCGCTGGCCATGGCTCGTCGTCACCCGCGCGGCGGGCTCCGGCTCGCTCGCGAAGAACGAGGCGACGTCGCCGAGCGACAGCCCCTTCGGAAGGGCTCCCGAGATGTTGCTCGCCTGCTCGGAGAACAGCCGCTGCACGCCGGCGGCGTCGGGCCGGCCGGTGAACTGCTTGGCCACGACGCCCAGGGCGATCGGGGCCAGGTAGGTGAGCAGCTTCTGCATCATGCCGGGCTGCGAGCCGACGAACGAGGCCAGCATGCCCGCCAGCTTGGTCAGGTTGCTGCCGCCGCCGAGCAGCTGGCCGAGGATGCTGCCGCCGGTGTTGGCCAGGCTCGAGGCATTGCCGCCGCCCAGCAGGCCGGCGAGGTTGCCAAGCGTGGAGAGGTCGAGCCCCCCCATCGCCCCGGCGAGCTGCTCGGCGCCGCTCCGCGAGGAGGCGAGCTTGCCGAACACCTGAAGGAGGGCCGGCACGGCGGCCGCACTGGCCGACTGGGTCTGCTGCTGCGTGCCTCCCACGAGGCCACCGAGCTTGCCGAGCACATCGCCCGTCAGCTGGCTGGAAATCAAATCGACAATGTTCATGAAATCTCTCCGAAAGGGTTTCGACCTATGCCTTGATGAGTCCAGAAGGACCGCCGCCCGCCATCCTTGGCGACCGTCCGGACCGTGCGGCATTTCCAACCGGGAAACCCGACCGACATCCGAACCTAGTTTTTAGTGGTCGCGGGGATGGCACGCAAGGAACTTTTCCCCCGCCGCCGCGGAAAGTGCCTTCCCTTGGGGGGGCTCCCGGCCCGGGCCCCGGGAAAAGGCCGCTCCCGGGTGGTTCAATTTCCTGGCAAAATATGTCGATAATGCGAGTTGAGCGGTTGGTGCGGCCGGGAAACGCGTTCAGGACCCGTGAGGAGAGAAAAACGATGGTGACCACCAAGCTGCCGGCCGGAATTCGCGACGACATCACCCAGTGCATCGGCCGCACGCCGCTGGTGCGGCTCCGGCGGGTCACCGAAGGCTGCCTGGCCACGGTGGTGGGCAAGATCGAAAACATGAATCCCCTCTGGAGCGTCAAGGACCGGATCGCCTGCGCCATGATCGACGCCGCCGAGCGGGACGGCCGGCTCGGCTCCGACACGATCGTGATCGAGCCCACCAGCGGCAACACCGGCATCGGCCTGGCCTACGTCTGCGCGGCCCGCGGCTACAAGCTCCGCGTCACGATGCCCGAGAGCATGAGCCTCGAGCGGCGGCGGATGCTCAAGGCGCTCGGGGCCGAGCTCGTGCTCACGCCGGCCGCCGAGGGGATGCCCGGCGCCGTCCGCCACGCCGAGGAGATCTCCGGCTCCGGCAGCCAGTATTTCATGCCCCAGCAGTTCAAGAACCCGGCCAATCCCGAGGTCCACCGCCGGACCACCGCCGAGGAGATCTGGCGCGACACCGGCGGCCAGGTCGACGGCCTGATTGCCGGCGTGGGGACCGGCGGCACCATCACCGGGGTGAGCCGGCGCCTG
>CAYRNG010000301.1:0-6153 GCA_964425395.1 uncultured Candidatus Kuenenia sp.
AGCCGCTTCTTGAGGAAGCCGGCGTTGTTGAGGGCCTCGAACACGATCCCCGAGGGCAGGGCCCCGTCGCCGATCACCGCCACGCTGCGGCGGTCGTCCTCGCCGAGCAGGCCGTCGCCGCTGGCCAGGCCGAGGGCCGTCGAGACGCTGCAGCCGGCATGGCCGGTCATGAACAGGTCGTAGGGGCTCTCCTCGGGATTGGGGTAGCCCATCAGGCCGCCCCGGGTGCGGATCGTGCCGAACTGGGCGAACCGGCCGGTGATCAGCTTGTGGGGATAGATCTGGTGGCCCGTGTCCCAGATCAGCCGGTCCCGCCGGAAGTCGAAGACCCGGTGGAGGGCCAGACAGAGCTCGACCACGCCCAGGTTGGAGGCGAAGTGGGCCGTCCGGGTGGCGGCCACCTCGCAGAGCGCCTTCCGCATCTCGCCGGCCAACTGCTCGAGCTCCTCGGGGGAGAGCGAGCGGAGGTCCAAGGGCGAGCTGATCGAGGGGAGGATGGTGGGCTTCATGCGGTGCGACTCGGGGAGGCGGCTTGCCAGGGTGAACGGGGCGCGGTGAAGGGTGAACTCGATGAACTCAGTGATCGCGGGTCACGATCCAGTGGGCCAGGGCCGCCAACTCGCCGGCCGGGCCGCCCAGCTCGCCCGCGGCGGCGGCAGCCGTCGCCGCCAGCTCGTGGGCCCGCTCGCGAGCCCCGGCCAGGCCGAGGACGGTGGGGAAAGTGAGCTTGCCGCGATCGGCATCCTTGCCCACCCGCTTGCCCACGGCGGCCTCGTTGCCCTCGGCGTCGAGGAGGTCGTCGGCGATCTGGAAGGCGAGGCCGAAGCTCTGGCCGAAGCGGTCGAGCGTGGCGAGTTGGGCGTCGCTGGCATCGACGGCGATCCCGCCGAGCGCGAGGGCCGCAGTGAACAGGCCGCCGGTCTTGCGGCGATGGACCCGCTCCATCCAGGCCACCTGCTCGGCTGCCGGCCGGCCGGCGAGGTCGGCGATCCAGCCCCGCTCGAGCGCGAGGTCGTCCACCTGCCCGCCCACCAGCGCCTCGGCGCCGGCCGCCCGAGCCAAGACCAGGCAGGCCCGCCCGGCCCGAGCCGGCGAGAGCCCGCGGGCCAGCGTCTCGAAGGCCAGGGGTTGGAGCGCGTCGCCGCAGAGGATGGCCGTGGCCTCGTCGAAGGCCCGGTGGCAGGTGGGCCGGCCCCGCCGCAGGTCGTCGTCGTCCATGGCCGGAAGATCGTCGTGGACGAGCGAGTAGGCGTGGATCATCTCCACCGCCACGGCCGCCGGGGCCGCTGCCTGCCAGGCCTGGGCCTCGGTTCGCTCGCCGCCGCAGCTGCGGGCCGCCCAGAGGACGAGCGCCGGCCGGAGCCGCTTGCCCGGGGCCAGGAGGGCATGTTCGAGGGCCGCCACCAGCCGGGGCGGCGCATCGGCGGAGAGCGCGAGTGACTGGGCGAGGAGCGGATCGATAAACCGCCGCACCCGATCAAGGGCGTCGGTCACCAGGTCCGATCCGTCGGCCAGCGATGCCAGGCCACCGCCGGTATCCGGGCCACGAGCCATGCACAGGCCTGCCGAGAGGGACGCGATCGGGAAGCCGGCGAGCGCCTCCCTGACATCGCGGAAAACAATGAAAAGCCTATGAAAAGTCTAGGCTTCCGCGGAAAGATCGTCCATCCCGGGGAGGGATCGGCCGGCTGGGGCCTGACGGCGGCCCGGCCGGCGGACGGGAGCCGGCTCGCTGGCCGCTGCGCTACCGGCCTCGTGGGGGGCGAGGATCGGCCGGCCTTCCTCGTCGATCCGGACCAACACACTGACGCGTTCCTCGGCTTGGCTGAGCTCCTCGTGGAGCAGCCGCAGGATCGCCACGCCCCGCTCGTAGGCGTCGATCGATTCGGAGAGGCCGAGGCTGCCACTCTCCAGCCGGACCACCAGATCGCTCAGGGTCGCAAGCCCATCCTCGAAGGAGGCGATCTGGGGCGAGCCTGCCGATTGGGAGGAAGGGGCGGGGCCGTCGGCCGGTCGATCAGCGGGACTCGGGGGCATCGCGGTCATTCCTGGGGAGGTGGAGAGTGGTCGGTGCGAAGCACGCTGCTCCAGACGCGGCCGTCGGCCAGTTGGGTGACCAGGGGCGTGCCGGGCTCGAGGCCGGCCACACTTCGCAGCGGCTCCCGCCGGCCATCCTCCCGCCAGGTCACCGACCAGCCGCGGGCCAGGAGCTTGAGCGGGCTGCCTGCCTCGAGCCGGCCGGCGGCGGCGGCCAGTCGCTCCTGACCGCGGTCCACCGCCACGCCCAACAGCCGCCGGAGCCGGAGCGTCTCGGCCGTCACCCGCTCCCGCCGCTCGCGGACAAGCCGCTCGGGGTCGGCGAAGATCCGGGCCCGGGCCACCTGGCTGACCCGTTCGCGGGCGGTGGCCACCCGTCGGGCGAGGGCCGCCGCCAGCCGGACTCCCAGCCCCGCCACCGCCGCGGTCACCTGCTCGCCGTCGGGCACGATCCGCACCGCTGCGTCGGTGGGCGTCAGCGCCCGCAGGTCGGCCGCCAGGTCGGCCAGCGTGATGTCGATCTCGTGTCCCACGCCGGAGACCACCGGCACCCGGCTGGCGGCCACGGCCCGAACGAGCACCTCCTCGTTGAAGCTCCAGAGATCCTCGAGGCTGCCGCCGCCACGGACCAGCGCGATCACGTCGGGCTCGGGCTCGAGCCGGCCGGCGCTGGCCAGGGCGGCGGCCAGTTCCTCGGCGGCGCCGGCCCCCTGCACCCGCGCGGGGATCAGGATCACCTCGCTGCCGCGCCAGCGGCCCCGGAGCGTCTGGAGAAAATCGGCGATCGCCGCCCCGGTGGGGCTCGTGACCACCGCGATCCGGCGGGGGAAGGGGGGCAGCGGCCGCTTGCGGCTGGCAGCGAACAGGCCGTCGGCGTCGAGCCGGGCATGGAGGCGGCGGAGCTGGGCCTCGAGGGTGCCGGTGCCGAGGGCGTGGAGCCGATCGATGGTGAGCTGGTAGGTGCCGCGGGGGGCGTAGACCTCGATCCGGCCGTGGCAGATGACGGCCATCCCGTCGGCCGGCTCGATCGCCAGCCCCGCGACGGCCGTTCGCCAGATCACGCCGCGGAGGAGGGCCGACTCATCTTTGAGCGAGAGATAGATGTGGCCGCTGGTGGCCCGGGTGAGGTTGCTCACCTCGCCGGCCACCCAGACGTCGGCGAACCGGCCCTCGAGCTGCTCCTTGATGACCGCCGTCACCTCCGCCACGCTCGGCACGCGCTCGGGCGGCTCGCTGCCGGACGGCGGGCGGAGAGGCGTTGCCCGCCGCGGCCTGGGATCCGCGGCGGCCCCGGTCGGCCGCGAATTTCGAGCTGGGCGGCGGGCACTCATGGCCCGGGAGTGTAGCATTCAGTCTCGCCGATCCCCTGCCGAGCCCCCCCATGTCCGCATCCGCTTCCGAGTCAGCTCCCTCGCCGGCCCCCCGGGCCGCCCTGTTGGTGGTCTTCCTGACCGTGTTCATCGACCTGCTCGGCTTCGGGATCGTGCTCCCGGTCTTGCCGCGGCAGGCCACGCCCTACCTCAACGCCATCGGCCTGCCACCGCTGGAGGGCGGGGCCGGGGGGGCGGTGATCGGCCTGTTGTTCGCGGTGTTCTCGCTGATGCAGTTCATCTTCAGCCCGATCTGGGGCCGCTTCTCGGATCGCATCGGCCGGCGGCCGATTCTGCTCTTGAGCCTCACCGGGTCGGTCGTGTTCTACGCCCTCTACGGCTACGCGGTGAGCGTGCCGGTCGAGCCGGCCCCGGCCCGCTCGGCGGCCCTCTTCGCCCTGGGGCTGATCCTCCTGGCCCGGGTCGGCGCCGGGATCGCCGGGGCGAGCGTGGGCACCGCGGCGGCGGTGATCGCCGACTGCACGACGCCCGAGAACCGAGCCCGGGGGATGGCCCTGATCGGGATCGCCTTCGGCGGCGGCTTCACGCTCGGTCCGCTGATCGCCTACTTCGGCCTGGCCCTCTTCGACCAGGCCCGGTGGGGCGTCGGGGCGATCGCCTCGCTGCTCTCGGCGGTGGCCCTGTTGATCGCGATCTTCGTGTTTCGCGAGACCCGCCGGCCGGGGGCAGGAACCTCGAAGGAGTTTCCCAGCGTGTCCCGCAGCCTCACGGTGCTGCGGATGCCGGAGGTGGGCCTGCTCGTGCTCGTCTACTTCCTGACGATCTTCGCAATGGCCAGCTTCGAATCGACCCTCGCCCTGTTCACCAAGGCCGCCTTCGCGATGGGGGACGACGCCAACTTCCTGGTGTTCGCGGCGATCGGCTTCGTGCTGATGCTGACCGGCGGCCTCTATCGGCCGCTCGCCAAGCGGCTCCCCGAGCAGCGGCTGCTGGCCACCGGCACGACGCTGATGCTGTTCGGGCTGGCGGCCGTGGGGCTCGTGGCCTGGGGCGTGATGAGCCGGGGCGAGGTGGCCGAGGCGGGCAGCCCCTGGCGGGTGGCCTTCTATGCGGCGGCGGCCCTGGCCGTGTCCGGGTTTGCGTTCGTCAATCCGTCGGTCTCGGCCTTGATCTCACGACGGGCCGATGCCGACCGGCAGGGGGAGGTGCTCGGCGTCAACCAGTCGTTCGCCTCCCTGGCCCGGATCCTCGGCCCGCTGGTCGGCCTGAGCCTGTTCTCGCTGCACCCCTCGCACGTCCTGCCCTACGCGACGGCGGTGCTCGTGCTCTTGGCGGTGGCGGTGATCCAGCCCCGCCTCAGGCAGATGGCGGCGAGCCATCCCGGCTGAGGCCCCAGGCGTCGAGCCGGCGGTAGAGCGTGGCCCGACTGATCCCCAGGGCGGCGGCCGCCTCAGGCACGCCGCCGCCGCTGCGGCGGAGGGCCTCGCTGACGAGCGCCCGCTGCCAGTCGTCGAGCCGCAGCGATCCGGCCGCGGGGGGCTCGACCGGCGGGCTCTCGCCGCCGATCCCCAATCGGGCCAGTTCGTGCCCGGAGAGGGCCAGCGTGCCCTCGGCGAGGGCGTCGTCGCTGGCGGCCGCCGGCCAGCCCTCGTCGAGCGGATCGGTGGCGGCCGGCGGCGGGGTCCGGCGGCCGGCGGCGGCCGCGGCAGCCAGGCTGGCCAGCATCACGAGCGTGTCAAAATCCGATTCCCGCAGGCTGCCGGCGGCGGCTGACGCCACGAGCACCGCCCGCACGAGGCCCCGCTCGACGAGAGGCACGCCGGCGATGTCGGCCGTGGCGGTCGAGTTCCAGGCCGCCCGTCCGGCCAGCACCTCTCGGCCCACGCTCCCGGCCAGGAGCGCCTCCAGGCCGCTGCCCGGCGGCACGACGCAGGTGGCCACCAGCTCGCCGGTGGCCGCCGGCTCGAACCAGCCGAAGCTCGTGGCGGCGGTGCACTCGGTGGCCAGTTCGAGGGTCGTGCAGGTGATCTGCCAGGGCGACTCGGCCGCCAACAGCCGGATGCCCGACTGATAGAGAAACAGCGGCCAGCGGGCCTCCTCCCCGCTGCCGCCCATCCGGCCGAGTATCGCCCCTTCGAGTTCGGCGGGCAGGCCGCAGCGGACGAGGCTGCCGTTGTGGGGCAGCGGGGCAGCGGGGCTGGTGACGGCCGCGGTGCGAAACTCGAGCTCGGTGGTTCCGATCCGGATCGTGTCGCCGGCGGAGAGCACCGCTTCCTCGACCCGGCGGCCCTCCAGCCAGGTGCCGTTGCGGCTGCCCAGATCCCGCACGGTCCAGGCTCCGCTTTCGGCCTCGAACCGGATCACGGCATGGTTGCGGCTGGCCAGCCGGTCGGCCAGCGCCACCAGCGAGTCGGCGGCCCGGCCGAGCCGGTTGTCGGCCGCCGCATCGAGCGGAAAGGCGGGGCCCGGCCGACCCGCGATCCGGAGAATCAACACGGCCGCAGCCGGATCGGATACGGGAGAGTCGGCCAAGGCAGGAACCGGGCGGGGCGAAGGAGCGGGAGGGAAAAAAGTATTGTACCGCGGCCCGGGGAGCCGGATCAAAATGGTGGTTGAACTGGCTTTACTCCCGGCGGGCAGGATCGTCGTAACCTGGCGGGGGGGTTGAAACCCCGCCGCTACGTGGCGGCACGGGCCTACAATAAACTTCGATTCACTCCGCATCCGCTTCCGGTGACTCATGAGCCTCGTTCCCGCCGCGGCCCCCGGTCGGCCGGCCACTGCC
>CAYRNG010000302.1:0-2171 GCA_964425395.1 uncultured Candidatus Kuenenia sp.
GGGCTGCGGGCGATCACCGCCCGGGTGAAGCGGGGCTTGTCCGAATAGCAGCGGCCCGGGCTTTCCCTGCCGGCCATGAACAGGCAGGATCAGGCAGCATCAGGCAGGGTTCGCGGTTCAGGGATCCACAGGCTTCGGGGTTTCACGGTGTCACCAGCGGAAAAAGTCGTCGCCGGGATCGACCTGGGCGGGACGGCGATCAACTACACGTTTCTCGACGAGCGGGGGCAGTTCCTGATCGACGGCCTGTGCGAGCACCCGGCCCGAAGCGTCGAAGGGCCCGCCGTCTGCCTCGACCAGATCGCCGCCGGGCTGGCGGCGGCCGCCGAGCGAGCCGGTGTGGGCCTCGACAAACTCGTGGCCGCCGGCCTCGACACGCCCGGCCCGGCCAGCGCCAGCGGCGTGCTCAGCCGCCGCGGCTCCACCAACTTCGTCCATCCCACATGGGCAGGCTTCGACATCCGCACCGGGCTCGAGGCCCGGCTGGGCATCCCCGTCACCTACCTCAACGACGGCAACGCGGCAGCCCTCTGGGGCCATGTCTCGCTGTTCGGCTCCGAGAACGGCTCGACGAGCGTGTCGGCCATCATCGGCACCGGCCTGGGTGGGGGCGTGATCACCGCGGGCCGGGTCGTGACCGGCCGCAACGGCTTCGGCGGCGAGCTAGGGCACGTGCTGATCCCCTGGCAGGAGATCCCCGGCCTCGACGGGCTCGTTCCCCACTGCAACTGCGGCCGCACCGGCGACCTCGAGTCGCTCTGCTCGCTGACGGCGATCCGGCGGTCACTGTTGCCGCATTTTCTGAGCCGGCACCCCGACCATCCGCTCTCCGCCGAGGCCGACATCGCCACCGCCGCCAAGCAGGTCCGGGGCCTGGCCGCCCGGGGCGACAGCATGTGCCGGGAGATCTTTCGGGTCCAGGCCCGGGCCCTGGGGCTGTTCTTCGACGAGATGGTCAACGTCTTCGATCCCGACGCCCTCGTGGTCGGGGGCGGCGCGGTGGAGGCCGACGAGGCCTTTCGGGCCTGGTTCTTGGCCGAGATCCGGGCGGGCATGCCAACGGCCCGCGAGGAGCAGGCCGACTTGCCGCTGCATGTCATCCCCGGCGGCGACACGGCCGGAGCCCGCGGCGCCGCCCTCGACGCGGCCCGGCTCGTGCGGGAACGCGGCTTGTAGGCCCGGGCCGCCGGCACGGGCTCTTGAAGAGGGCCGCCGGGGTGGCGGGGCTGATCGTCGGTCACGGCGTGACGGACCTACACGACTGAAAGGGGACAGTCCCCTGCGGGGACAGTCCCCGGGCTCAGGCCACCCGGTCGATCACCGGCAGGGCCGGCAGCCCGTTGGGCTGGAGCCGGAGGCCACCGGCCGCGGGAACCGGCACCGGCTCGGGGGCAGGCTCACGGGGCCGCGGCGGGCCGAACAGGGCCAGCCGGGCCGTGGCCAGAAAGCCGCCCAGCGACCCGAAGGTGGCTTCCACGGCAGCCGGCTCATAGCCGCAGTGGACCATGCAGTCGGCGCACTTGGGATTGCCGCTGGCCCGGCCGTAGCCTTCCCAGTCGGTCTCCTCCATCAGCTCCCGGAAGCTCGCCGCATACCCCTCGTCGAGCAGGTAGCAGGGCCGCTGCCAGCCGAAGAGGTTGTAGGTGGGCGTGCCCCAGGGGCGGCATTCGAGCTCCCAGTTGCCTTTCAAAAACTCGAGGAACACCGGCGACTGGTTGAACCGCCATCGGCCCGGAGCCCGGTCGAGGATCCGACGGAACAGGGCCTGGCTCTGCTCCCGGGGCAAGAAGTGCGACTGGTCGGGCGCCTTGGAATAGGAGTAGCCCGGGGAGATCATCATCCCCTCGACGCCCAAGGCCATGACCTCGTCGAAGAACTGCCGGTAGCGGGCCGGGTCGGCCCCGGCGAAGAGCGTGGAGTTGGTGGTGACGCGAAACCCGGCCCGCCGGGCGGCACGGATTGCCGCCACCGCCCGGTCGTACACTCCCTCGCGGCAGACCGCGTGATCGTGCTCCTCCCGTGGGCCGTCGAGGTGGACCGAGAAGGCCAGGTAGGAGGAGGGGGTGAACCGCGGCAGCATCTCCTCGAGCTTGAGGGCGTTGGTGCAGAGGTAGAGATACCGCTTGCGGGCCACGATCCCGGCCACGATCTCCTCGATCCCGGGATGGAGC
>CAYRNG010000303.1:0-4464 GCA_964425395.1 uncultured Candidatus Kuenenia sp.
ATGCCCAGCGAATAGCTCTCCGCCAGGTCATCGAGAAACTCGCCCAGCTCGAAGCACTCGACCTCGCGGTCGATGCGGTCGCCCGCCAGGTGGCGGGGCATCCCGAACATGTCGGCGATGAACCAGAGAAACTCCCGGCCGGTGAGCTTGTCGTAGAGGCAGGGCTCGTCGGGCACGTAGCCGACGTGGAGGTGGGCCGACCGCGGATCGAGCACGACGTCGTGGCCGCAGATCCGGATCGCCCCCTGGGTGGGATGGAGGAGGCCGACGAGCATCTTGATGCTGGTGGTCTTACCGGCGCCGTTGGGGCCCAAGAGGGCGAACAGCTCGCCGCGGGGAATCGCCAGCGAGAGGTCGGCCACCGCGGTCTTGGGGCCGTAGGTCCGGGTGACGTGGTCGAATTCGATCATGACGGGTCGGTCTCCGGCAGCCGCGGCTCGTCTCCCGGGCCCCGCTCGGCGTCGTCGGCCGCCGCCAGCCGGGCCGCTTCGGAGTGGGGCCGGCGGACGAAGCACACCCGCGCGCCGAGCAGGGCTGCCTCCTGGCGGAGCACGCGGCCGGTCCGGTCCACCCACAGCCGGCAGCGTGGCTCCCGGTTGTTGGACGGGTCCTCGCGGTAGAAGACGACATGGGTCCGAACGAGGGAGTCCTCCCAGAAGATCGTCTCTTCACCGTTGACCTCGGCGTGCAGGATCTTCAGCGGCGGCTGCCCCGGCCGCAGCGGGCTGTAGACCGGCACCGTCCAGCGGCGGCCCTCGTAGAGATCGGGCAGGGTCGCCTGGGGGGAGAGTTCGTCGCCGATCATGGCGGTGGTCGGCAGGTGGCGGGTGGTTTCGTAGCGGGCCTCACCGGCCACCAGGTTGATCGTGATCAGGCCCTCCTGGACCGTGCCGGTGAGCACGAGGGGCTCGTTCGTGCCCGGCAGATTGACCACCGACGAGAACGACCGCAGGTTGCCCCCCTCGTCGATCGAAAGCCGGCCCCGGGCATCGAAGGCATCGGCCGACTGGGCCGGCACGATCCGCTGCACCATCATGGCCGCCCAGCCGGGGAGCATGTCGTCCCAGGGGAGGCGGTCGAAGTGGAGGCGGCTGTCGACGAACAGCCCGCGGTGCTCGGTGCGGGTGGCCCGCGTGAGCGCCCAGCCGATCGGGCGGTCGTTGCAGAGCACGCTCCAGGCCACCGGCACCAGCCGACTGCCCGAGGCGTAGAGGGCCTGATGCCCAGGCGGTGAGCCAGGCCGCCAGGCGGGCAGGATCTTGGCGGCGAACAGCCAGCCGGTGGTCACCAGCCAGAAGCCGATGACGATGGGCGTGAACAACGGCCGCTGGAGCATGTGGAGGCTGCAAATGAGGAGGTCAGCACGAGATCCCCGCGCTGAAATCCTACCCGCAGGGTGTCCGGTGGGGAATCAGCCGCCGGCCGGGAAACTGCCCAGGCTGCCGAAATTCACGAAATCCTCACCGGAAACCCACGGCTTTCTCATGTCGCGATGGTTGCCAGATGGGGAGGACCGGCGTACACTCGGGCCTCGTTGGGAGAGGTGGATGTCCGGAAGGCTGGTGTCGGTTCCCGGTCCGCCGCTGGTGTCCGCACACGAGTGATCCTCCCGAAGGTGTTCATCATGTCCAAAGATGTCTACTACCTGCAACGCTGCCCGGTCTGCGGCCGGATGCTGCAAATTCGGGTGAACCTCCTCGGGCAACAGGTCTACTGCCAGCACTGCGGGGGCGGGTTCGTCGCGGTTGACGAGCCGCTCCATCCGGCTGGCGACAGCCATGCCAAGTCAACGGCTGACCGGGCCGAGGAACTGCTCGAGCGAGCGGCCCTGGTGCTCCAGCAGGCGACCTTTGACGGCGAGTTCTGAGCGGCTCGGGGCCGAGCTGTCAGAACGTCGGCGGAAATCCGGCCGGGAATCGGGCCAACGCGGCAAGGGCCTGCCAGTAGCCCGGAAAGGTTTTTCCCACACAGCCCGGATCCTCGATCTCGACCCCTTCGACCCGCAGCCCCGCCAGCGCCAGGCTCATCGCCATCCGGTGGTCGTCGTAGGTTCGCAGGCGGGCGGCGTGCAGCGGCGCCGGTCGGATGGTCAGGCCGTCGGGCCGTTCCTCGATCTCGCCGCCGAGGCGGCGGAGTTCCCGCACCAGGTCGCTGATCCGGTCGGTCTCCTTGTCGCGGACGTGGGCGACGTTCGAGATCGCGGTCTCGCCGGCGGCGAACAGGGCCACCACCGCCAGGGTCGGCACGGTGTCGCTGATGGCGTTCATGTCGATTTCGATCCCCCGCGTTGCCCGCCCCGCGACGGTCACGGCGGCATCCTCCCAGGTCACCTCGCAGCCCATCCGCTCGAGCGCGGCGCAGAAGGCCACGTCGCCCTGGAGGCTCTCCCGGCCCAGTCCTTCGACCCGCACCCGGCCCCCCGTGATCGCCGCGGCCGCGGTGAAATAGCTGCCGGCCGAGGCGTCGGGCTCGATTTCGTACTCGCAGCCGGTGTAGCCGGTCGCGGGAATCTGCCAGTGCCGGAGGTCGGTGACGGTGCAGCGGGCCCCGAAGGCCTCCATCACCCGGCGGGTCATCTCCAGGTAGGGAAGCGAGACGAGCTCCCCGGTGAATGAGAGTTCGAGCCCGCCGGCCATGCAGGGAGCCGCCAGCGCCAGCCCGCTGGCAAACTGGCTCGAGGTGTCGCCCCGCACGCTGGCCCGACCCCCCGGCAGCCCGGCCGAGCGGATCACCACCGGCGGACATCCCCCCGGGCTCTCGGCCGCGGCCTCGATGCCAAGCTCGGCCAGCGCGGCCAGGAGGTCGCCGATCGGACGCTTTCGCATCCGGGCCGTGCCGTCGAGCCGGTAGGTGCCCGTGCCCAGCCCGCAGACCGCCGCCAGAAACCGCATCGTCGTGCCACTGGCGGCGCAGTCGAGGGTGGCCGTGCGGATCGGGATCGTGCCCCCCGTGCCGCGAACGTCAATCACGCCGGCTGCCCAGTTGGCGTCGATGCCGGACCCAAGCGCAGCCAGGCCGGCCGCCATCACGCGGGTGTCGTCGCTGTCGAGCACGCCCCTGAGCCGGCTTTCCCCCCGAGCCAGCGCCGCACACACAAGCGCCCGGTTGGTGATGCTCTTCGAGCCGGGGGGCCGGGCTTGGCCCGTGACGGGACCAGCCACGGTCGGAATCAGGATCGCCTCAGGCATCGCCTCACCGCCTGCCTGCCCGGCGAATGACCGGATCGTCGAGCAGGGCCAAGAGCGGAGCCGCCTGCTCGCCCCCCCGGTCCGCCCGTTGCCACTCGCCGCGGGCCCGCCGCAGGTCGGGGGGATCGAGGCAGAAAGCCTGAGCGCCCAGGAAGAGATGATTGGCCGCCCGGCCGTCGCCCGCGAACCAGGCCTCTACGATCGCCATGGCAATCCGGGGATCGACCTCGTCCGGTGTCGTCCGCTCGATCTTGCCGCGGAGCCGGTAGACGAACTTTTCGGGGGTGATCTCGATCACGGCGAACTTCGTGTCGCCGAGGTCGTATTCGCGGCCGGCGTTGGCGGCCTTGAAGGCCTGCTCGCGGTAGCCGACGAAGCCCCGGGCGTAGGTGGCCAGGAGCCGCCAGCGCTCGATCCGGGTGGCCAACTCGACGTCGTCGCCCACCTGCCGGCCGGCGGCGGCGATCGCCCGCTCGGCGGTGTCGAACTCCTGCCGCTGGAGGGCCGCGTAAGCCTCCCGCAGGGCCGCGTCGAACGCCTCCCGCATTCGGGCCTGCAGCTGCTCCCGCTCCCGCTGCTCCGCCGCGGCCCGCCGCGTTTCCTCCGCAGCCATGGGCTGCGGGTCGTCGGGGGCAGGATCGACCCGAGGAGGGGGCGGTGGCGGCGTGGGCGACGGCGCGGGCTCGGGAGTGGCTGCGGCGGGCTGGGGCTCGGGTCTGGTAGTTTGCTGTGGGGGAATTCGCTCTTGGGAAACGGGTACCACGGGGTCCGGACCCGGGGGGGGCGTCTTCTGCATGACGAAGAACGCGATCACGGCCGCGGCCGCGGCCAAGAGGGCCCCCAGGCCGAGGAGGAGGCCGGTCAGGTCGCCATCGGAACCCCGCCGCTGGCGGCCGTAGCGAGCCGGCCTCGTCCTGACCGTGGGCAGCCCGGCTGGCAACTCTTCGCTCTCGGTCAGCGGGGCGGTTGGACCCTGCCGCGGCGGAGGGAAGGGCGGGGGGGCAAAGTCGGCTGTGTCACCTGTCACTGGGGATGCCTGCCGGGAAGCAGGGGGAGGCGGTACCCTCCAGGATGAAGAGGGCGGCACTGCCTGTCCCGCTGCTTGGAGTAGGGTCTGCCGGGCCTCCTCGATCCTGGCGACTAGAGCCTCGCGGGCACGGCCGAACGGCCCGGGGTCGATCTCTTGAAGCGTGGCCAGTCGTGCCTCGGCGGCAGCCTGAATCGCCGCCGGGCTCGTCACGAACTGGGGAATGCCAAGGACGCGATGCGGATCGCC
>CAYRNG010000304.1:0-5626 GCA_964425395.1 uncultured Candidatus Kuenenia sp.
CAGGGGACTGTCCCCTTTCGATCCTGAGGGGGGTTTTGGGGCGGGCACTTGTGGAAAGTGGCCGCAGAAGGCAGACTTCGTGCAAATTTTCACGAAGTCGCCCGGCGCCGGAGATTTCCCGCTTCCCCCGGGAAACTCCCGGCAGCCCGGTTGCCCTCTTGATGCCTGGTCTGACCGTCCATGGTTGAATTCCTCACGAATACGATCGGCCTGCCCGGGGCCCTGGCCTGGACCGTCGCGGCCCTCGTCTCGGCCGTCTTGATTCTGAACGTGATCGCCGGCGGGGCGCTGGTCTTCATCTGGGCCGAGCGGAAGGTGGCCGCTCGGATTCAGGACCGGCTCGGCCCCACGCGGACGGGCGGCCGGTTCGGCTGGCTTCAGTCGCTGGCCGACGGGATCAAACTTCTGGCCAAGGAAGACCTGATGCCCGAGGGGGCCGACGGGCTCCTCTTCCGGCTGGCCCCCTACGTGAGCTTTTGCGCCTCGTTCTGTGCCTTCATCGCCCTCCCCTTCGCCTTCGACGTGGTCGGCCAGCGGCTCAACGTGGCGGTGTTCTTCGTGGTCGCGGTGCTCGGCCTCGAGGTCTTCGGGGTGATCCTGGCGGGCTACGCCTCGGCATCCAAGTGGTCGTTGTTCGGGGCCATGCGGGAGGCGGCCCAGGTGGTCAGCTACGAGGTGCCGCTGGGGATGTGCGTGGTGGTGCCGGTGATGCTGGCCGGCAGCATGGACCTGGTCACGATCGCCGAGAAGCAGGCGGGCTGGGCCTGGAACTGGTACCTGTTCCACGATCCGTTCACGTTCGTGATCTTCTGGGTCTACGTCACCTGCGCCGTGGCCAGCGTGAACCGGGCTCCCTTCGACCTGGCCGAGGCCGAGAGCGAACTCGTGGCCGGCTTCCACACCGAGTATTCCGGGCTCCGCTGGAGCTTCTTCTTCATGGCGGAATACGGCTCGATGTTTCTGGTCAGCGCCCTGGCCGCCGTGCTTTTCCTGGGGGGCTGGAACGGCCCGATCCCGATCGCGACCCTGGCCGGCCTTTCGGAGGGCACGGGGGAGACCGCCCCCTACCTCGTCCGGCTCCTGGGCCTGGCCAACCTGCTCGGCAAGGCCACCCTCGGCGTCCTGATCATGATGTGGATCCGCTGGACGCTCCCCCGCCTTCGGATCGACCAGGTGATGACCACCTGCCTCAAATACTGCACCCCGATCGCCGCGGTGATGTTCGCCGGGGCGATGCTCTGGCAGATCTTCCTGCCCGGCGGACTCGTGCCGGGCATCCGCCGGCCCGGCGGCGAGATCCGCGAGGGCTGGCTCGAGGGCCCCGGGGGGCGGGCGGCCGCCCCGGCCCCTGCCGACGCCGATGAATCGCTGGCGCAGGTGAAACCATGATGCCGCTGGCCGCCATCAACTGGCACTCCTTCTTCTTCCTCCTGTTCGCCCTTGTGGCCTGCGGGTTCGCGATCGCGGTGGTGGTCGCCGACAACATCGTGCGGATGGCCCTCTATCTCGTCTGCTCGCTGGGGGCGGTGGCCGCTCTGTTCTTTCTGGCCGGGGCCGAGTTCGTGGGGGCGATGCAGCTGATGATCTACGTCGGCGGCACGCTCGTGCTGCTCGTGTTCGGCGTGATGCTCACCGCCCAGACGCCGTTCGTCGCGATCAAGTCGAGCGGCAGCGACCGAGTCTTGGCCGGATTCGTGGCCGCGGCCCTGTTGGGCACGCTCCTCCTGGCAGGCCTGGCCGTGCCCGCCTGGCGGCAGCCGGCCTCGGGCGTCGTCACGCCCCCCACCACCACGCCCTTGGGCATGGCCCTGGTGGGCGTGCGGGTCGACGAGGCCCCCCGGGGCGGGCCCCCGGCCGCCACCCGCGGCGGCTACCTCTTGCCCTTTGAGATCGTCTCGGTCCATCTCCTGGCCGTGCTCGTGGGGGCCGCTTATCTCGCCCGGGCCAAGCGGCGGAAAACGCAGCGGGCCATCGAGGTGGCCGCCTCGGTCGAGCCGCCGGCGGCGGTGGCCGGTCACGCCGCTGCGGGCCGCCGCGAGCCGGGCCGGTCTGGATCTGTCCTCACCGGAGGCCCCGCCTGATGTTCCTCGCCGCCCCCGCCCCGCTCCTGGGCTTCCTGGTCACCGAGCCGGTCAGCGTGGCCCACTACCTCGTGGTCGGCGCGATCCTGTTCACCGCCGGCGTGGCCTGCATGGCCATCAAGCGAAACGCCCTCGGCGTGCTGATGGGCATCGAGCTGGTGCTCAACGGGGCGAACATGAATTTCGTGGCCTTCGCCTCCCCCTACCTGCAGGCCGACGGGGCCCGCTCGCTGGGCCTCGACGGCGAGGTGATCGCGATCTTCGTGATCGTGCTGGCGGCCGCCGAGGCGGCCGTGGCCCTGGCGATCACACTCAACTTCTACAACAACCACGCCACGGTCGACATCGATCGGGCCGACGACCTCAAGGGCTGACGGACCCGCCTCCTCCATGGATCTCGCCTCCCAGCTTCCGCTCCTCCTCGGCCTGGCCTGGCTCACGCCGCTGGCCTCGTTCGTGGCGATCCTGTTCTTCGGGCCGAAGATGGGGCCCCACGGCAGGAACGCCGCCTGGGTGGCGACGGCTGCGATCGTGACCTCGCTCGTGCTCTCGCTGACGGCCTTCGCCGTCTGGCTGGGGGCCCACCCGGTGGCCCCCGCCCACCACGGCGACCACGCCCTGACAGCCCCCGCCGCCGGCACCGCCTACGCGGCCGAGTTCGCCCCGGCAGCCAAGCCGGCCGCCGCCGGCTCCCACGACAGCCATGCCGATCACGACGGCCACCACGACGGCCACGCCGAGGCCCACGGCCCGATCGCCTACTCGGGCGACTGGTACACGCTCTATGAAGGGGGTCGGCTCAAGCTCTCGATCGGCTGGTACATCGACTCGCTGACCGTCTTGATGTTCGTGGTGGTCACTTTGATCGCCACCTGCATCCACATCTACGCCTCAGGCTACATGCACGACGAGCTGCATGACGTGACCGACCACGAGGTCAGCCTCGCCGACGGCCACCACCTCCATCGCCCCGGCCGGTTCCCCCGCTTCTTCCAGGCCCTCTCGCTGTTCTGCTTCTCGATGCTGGGGATCGTGATCGCCGGCAACCTGGCGATGGTGTTCGTGTTCTGGGAGCTGGTCGGCATCTGCTCCTGGTTTCTGATCGGCTTCTACTACGAGCGGCAGAGTGCCTCGACCGCCGCCAACAAGGCCTTCATCGTCAACCGGATCGGCGACTTCGGGATGCTAATCGGCCTGATGGCCCTCTGGGGAGCCCTCGGCACGCTTCACTTCGGCGACTCGACCGTCACCACCACCGACGGCGGCACGGTCGAGCGGCCCGGCCTGTTCAGCCTGTTCCGGCCCGCGGAGACGGGGCACGCCCTCCAGGTGCCCGACGGGATGGTGGCCGCGGCCGCCACCGGCGAGGTGGCCGGAATCGCCGCCGACCATGCGACCAGCCCCGCCGACGGGTCCAGCGAGATCGCCGCCCGGATTCCCGGCTGGCGGGAGGCGGGCCTGGGCCGGTGGCTGTTGTTCATTGCCGGCGTCGGGATCTTCTGCGGCTGCGTCGGCAAGAGCGCCCAGTTCCCGCTCTCGGTCTGGCTCCCCGACGCCATGGAGGGGCCCACCCCCGTCTCGGCCCTCGTCCACTCGGCCACGATGGTGGCCGCCGGCGTCTATCTGGTGGGCCGGTTCTTCCCGGTGCTCTCCCCCGACGTCCTGCTCGTGATCGCCTACACCGGCGGGATCACCCTCTTCATCGCCGCCACGATCGCCCTGGTGGCCAACGACATCAAGCGGGTGCTCGCCTACTCGACCGTCAGCCAGCTGGGCTACATGATGCTGGCCCTGGGCGTGGGGGGCTGGGTGGCCGGCCTGTTTCACCTCGTGACCCACGCCTTCTTCAAGAGCCTGTTGTTCCTCTGCTCGGGCTCGGTGATCCACGCCTGCCACACCAACGACATGCGGAAGATGGGCGGCCTGCTCAGGGTGATGCCCTGGACGGGCTACACGATGCTGGTCGGCTGCCTGGCGATCATCGGGGCGGGAATCCCGTTCGTGATCGGCCTCTCGGGCTACTACTCGAAGGATTCGATCCTGGCCCAGGCGCTCTCGTTCTCCCAGGCCAATCCGCGGCACTGGATCCTGTTCTACGCGGTGGCCGGCGGGGCCGCCCTGACCGCCTTCTACATGTTCCGGCTCTGGTTCATGACCTTCATGGGCGAACCCCGCGATCACCACATCGCGGAGCACGCCCACGAGTCGCCGAACGTGATGGTGGCCCCGCTCGTGGTGCTGGCGGTGCTCGCGGTGGTGGCGGGCTGGACGCTCCCCGGCGGCCTGGGGATCGCCAACCTCCTCGAGCAGGCTCGGCCGGCCGGCACCGCCGAGGGGATGACCGGTGGCTTCGCCTTCGGGCAGTCGCTCGTCTACCCGGCGGAATACGAGAGCCACGAAGGAGCGATCCACAAGACGGCGACACTCACTGCCTTCGCCACGGCCTTGGGCGGCGTGCTCCTGGCGGCCGCGATGTATCTCTGGAAGGTGCTCTCGCCGCAGGTGGTCGCCGGGATGTTCCGGCCTGTCTACACGTTCCTCGCCAACCGCTGGTATTTCGACGAGCTCTACGACGCGGTGTTCGTGAAGCCGGTGCTCGGGATCGCCGGCCTGGCCAGCGGCGTCGACCGCGGCCTGATCGACAGGCTGATCGACGGCCTCGCCTGGACCGCCCGCCGGCTGGCCGGCTTCGACGCCTGGATCGACCGCACTCTGGTGGACGGCCTCGTGAACGCCACGGCCGCCGCCACCTGGAACCTCGGCCAGCGGCTCCGCGTCCTCCAGACCGGCCGGCTCCGCCAATACGTGATGTTCATCGTCGTCGGCACCGTGGCCCTGTTCGCCCTGGCGAGCCTGGCCTTCCGGGCCGCCGCCGGCTGATCGCTTTCCGCTTCCCTGCTATTCCCTGAGCCCCCCGCCACCATGAACCCTGAAGCCCTCACCCAACCTGCCTTCTGGCCCCTCACGGCGATCGTCTTCCTGCCGGCGGTCGTGGCGGCTGTCCTCGCCCTGCCGATCATCCCCAAGGCCCGCGAGGAGGCGATCCGCTGGATCAGTCTGGCCACCCTGGCGGTGGTCTTCCTGCTCTCCTTGTGGATGGCGTGGCCGGGCCTGTTCGGGCAGCAGGGGCCGGCCCAGTTCACGATCGGCGAGCCGGGCATGCAGCTGGTCGCCAGCAAGCCCTGGATCCCCTCCTTCAACATCGAGTACCTGCTCGGCGTGGACGGGATCAGCATGCCGCTGGTGGTGCTGACCACATTTCTGTCGCTCTTGGCCTGTGCGGCCAGCTGGCCGATCACGAAGCACGTCAAGGCCTACCACGTGCTCTTCCTGTTGCTCGTGACGGGCATGCTGGGCGTGTTCGTGTCGCTCGACTTCTTTCTGTTCTACGTGTTCTGGGAGGTGATGCTCCTGCCGATGTACTTCCTGATCGGCATCTGGGGCGGCCCCCGCCGCGAGTATGCCGCGATCAAGTTCTTCCTCTACACGCTGCTCGGCTCGGTGTTGATGCTGCTGGCGATCCTGATGCTCTACTTCACGAGCGA
>CAYRNG010000305.1:0-3288 GCA_964425395.1 uncultured Candidatus Kuenenia sp.
AGAAAAATCGATAGGCCCGCCCGAAAGACAAGCGGGGCAGCCTTTGGCCCGCACGTCGCTGAAAGCGACAGTTTCGCCGCCTCAAAGCAGCGTCTGGCAAACCCTGCCGGCTGCGGTGGCCGACGGGATGGGAGGGATTGAAGCGATCGCGATCAGCTGGCCAGCAGGCGGCGGAGCACGAAGGGCAGGATTCCGCCGGCGTTGAACTGGTCGAGCTCGACCGGCGTGTCGATCCGCACGAGGCAGGGAATCTCCTTGACGCTCCCGTCCGGAGCCGTCGCCCGCACGACGACCGTGGCCCGCGGGGCGAGCTCCTCGAAGGGGATGTCGAAGGTCTCCTCGCCGGTGAGGCCGAGGGCCTGCCAGGAGTCGGGCAGCACGAGCGGCAAGACGCCCATCCCCACAAGGTTCGAGCGATGGATCCGCTCGAAGCTGGCCGCGAGCACCGCCCGCACGCCCAGGAGCATCGTGCCCTTGGCGGCCCAGTCACGGGAGCTGCCGGTGCCGTATTCGGTGCCGGCCAAGACCACCAGCGGCGTGCCCTGCTTGCGATACTCGAGCGCCGCGTCATAGACCGGCAGCACCTCGCCCCCGGGCAGGAGCCGGGTCACGCCCCCCTCGGTGCCGGGCACGAGCAGGTTGCGGATCCGGATGTTGGCGAAGGTGCCCCGGGTCATGACCCGGTCGTTGCCGCGGCGGGCCCCGTAGGAGTTGAAGTCTTCCGGCGGCACGCCGTGCTCGACGAGAAACTTTCCGGCCGGGCTGGCCTTGGCGATGCTGCCGGCCGGCGAGATGTGATCGGTGGTCACGCTGTCGCCGAGGGCCAGGAGCACCCGCGCCCCGCGGACGCTCGTCGGGGCCTTGGGCTCGCGGCTGATCTCGGCCAGGAAGGGGGGCTCCTGGATGTAGGTGCTCGCGGCGTCCCAGTCGTAGAGCTCGCCGGCGGTCGTGGGCACGGCGTTCCACCGCTCGTTCGACTCCCAGACGTTGCCATACCGCCGCTGGAACTGCTCGGGGGCCACGCTCGCCGCCACCGTGCGGCGGACCTCCTCGCGGGTGGGCCAGATGTCGCGGAGGTAGACCGGCTGGCCGTCGCGGCCGGTGCCCAAAGGCTCGCTCGCCAGGTCGATGTCGGTGGTGCCGGCCAGGGCGTAGGCGACCACCAAGGGGGGGCTCGCCAGCCAGTTGGCCTTCACGAGCGGGTTGACGCGGCCCTCGAAGTTGCGGTTGCCCGAGAGCACGGCGGCGGCCACGAGGTCTCCCTCGGTGACGGCCTTGGCCACCGGCTCGGGCAGCGGCCCCGAGTTGCCGATGCAGGTCGTGCAGCCGTACCCCACCGTATCGAAGCCGAGCGCGTCGAGATCCTTGGCGAGGCCCGAACGCTCGAGGTAGTCGGTGACCACGCGGGAACCGGGGGCCAGGCTCGTCTTCACCCAGGGCTTGGTGGCCAGTCCCTTTTCCACCGCCTTCCGGGCCACGAGGCCGGCGGCCACCATCACGTCGGGGTTGCTGGTGTTGGTGCAGCTGGTGATCGCCGCGATCACGACCGAGCCGTGGCCAATTCGTTCGGCATGGCCGTTGGTCTGGACGGTGGCCGTGCGGCGGAGGGCGTCGCCTTCGAGGGCGAAACCACGCTGGGCGGTCGGCGCGGTGAGCGACGTGGCGAAGGTCTCTTTGACGGCCGTGAGCGGCACCCGGTCTTGGGGCCGCTTGGGGCCGGCCAGGCTCGGCACGACGCTGCCCAGGTCGAGCCCCAGCCGGGTCGTGAATTCGGGGATCGGGGCGGCCGCGGTGCGGAACATCCCCTGCTCTTTCATGTACCGCTCGACGAGCGTCACCTGCTCTGGCGGGCGGCCGGTGAGCCGCAGGTAGCGGAGGGTCTCCTCGTCGATCGGGAAAAATCCCATCGTGGCCCCGTATTCGGGCGCCATGTTGGCGATCGTGGCCCGGTCGGCCAGCGGCATGTGGTCGAGGCCGGAGCCGAAGAACTCGACGAACTTCCCGACCACGCCCGCCTTCCTGAGGATCTCGGTGACGGTGAGCACAAGATCGGTGGCGGTGGCCCCGGGGGGCAGTTCGCCCGTGAGTTCGAAGCCGACCACTTCCGGCAGCAGCAGGGAAAGGGCCTGGCCGAGCATCACGGCCTCGGCCTCGATGCCCCCCACGCCCCAGCCGACGACGCCCAGGCCGTTGATCATGGTGGTGTGACTGTCGGTGCCGACGAGCGTGTCGGGCACGGCCATTCTGAGCCCCCCCTGCCCTGCCGCGGGATCGTCCCGCAGAAACACGCAGCCGGCCAGGTACTCGAGGTTCACCTGGTGGACGATGCCGATCGCCGGCGGCACGACCCGGAAGTTGCGGAAGGCCTGCTGGCCCCAGCGGAGAAAGGCGTAGCGTTCGGCGTTGCGGGCGAACTCGATATCGACGTTCTTGGCCAGGGCGTCGGCCGAGCCGAAGAAGTCCACCTGCACGGAGTGGTCGATGACCAGATCGACGGGCACCAGCGGGTTGATCCGGGCCGGATCGCCGCCGAGCCGCTGCATGGCCGCCCGCATGGCTGCCAGGTCCACGACGCAGGGCACGCCCGTGAAGTCCTGGAGCACGACCCGGGCCGGCTTGAAGGGGATCTCCTGCTCGGCGGGGCGGGCGGCCTTCCAGGTGGCTAGGGCCCTGACATCCGCCTCGGTCACCTCGTAGCCGTCGCAGGTTCGCAGGAGCGCCTCGAGCACCATCCGCAGCGAGTAGGGGAGCCGGGAGGTATCCGTGACGCCGGCGTCGTCGAGGGCCCGGAGGCGGTAGAGGGTGGCCGTTCCGGAGCCGGTTTCGAAGGTGCTGCGGGCGGAAAAGGGGTCGGCTGGGGTGGATGGCATGGCGGGAGGCGAAGGGTGGGAGGACTTTGGCGATAGCCTAACAAATGTCGCCCAGAACGCTTCTCAAAAGGCCGTCCCGGGCAGGTTTTTTCGGCACAATCCGCAGGCCCGGACTCCTCATCTCAAAAAAATATCCCGACGGCTCGACACGGCCGGCCTCCGTGATGTATAGTTCTGGGGTCGCGAGGGTCATGTGCCCCGGCGGCCCACCAAAACAACAGGATCTCTTCAGCGGCTGTTCCCCCCCCCAAAGACCCACACTTCTAGAGCCGCTACCGGACCCGTGGATTCAACCCCACGGGTCCTTTTCTTTTGCAGGTCCGTCACGCCTGTAGGTCCGTCACGCCGTGACGGACTACCCGCCCCGCCACCCAGTGCCGCTTCAGATAGCTCGTGCCGGCGGCACGAGCCTACACGG
>CAYRNG010000306.1:0-3018 GCA_964425395.1 uncultured Candidatus Kuenenia sp.
TGCCAGGATCACGCTGCATGGGATTTCGTTCGCTCCGCGACTGCGTCGAGGCTCTCCGCCGGGAGGGCCAGTGCCTGGTCGTGGACCATCCGGTCGATCCGCACCTGGAGATCGCCGAGATCCAGCGGCGGCTGTTCCGGGCGGGGGGCCCGGCGGTGCTGTTCGCCCGGCCCCGGGGGAGCCAGTTCCCCGTTTTGGTGAACCTCTACGGCACCAAGCGGCGGATCGAGCGGATCTTCGCCGACTCACTCGACCGGGTGCGACGGCTCGTGGAGCTCAAGATCGATCCCACGGCCGCCCTCAAGAGGCCGGCCCGCTACTGGCGTTCGCCCTATGACGCCCTGGCGATGCTGCCCCGGATGGTCTCGAGCGGCCCGGCGATGGCCCGCTCGACCACGCTCTCGCAACTCCCACAAGTGGTCTCCTGGCCCGGCGACGGCGGGCCGTTCGTGACCCTGCCGGCCGTCTATACGGAGGACCCCAACCGCCCGTCTCCCAAACACTCGAACCTCGGCATGTACCGCGTGCAACTGGCGGGCAACGAGTACGAGCCCGACCGTGAGGTGGGGCTCCACTATCAGATCCACCGCGGCATCGGCCTCCACCACGCCGCGGCGCTGGCCCGGGGCGAGCCCTTGAAGGTGGCGATTCTTTTGGGAGGCTCGCCGGCGATGGCCGTCTCGGCCGTGATGCCCCTACCCGAGGGGCTCAGCGAAATCACCTTCGCCGGCGTGCTCGCGGGCCACCGGATCCCGCTGATCCGTCGCCCGGGGCGGCCGGCGATCTACGCCGATGCCGACTTCGTGATCGAGGGCACCGTCTGGCCCGGGGCCACGAAGCCCGAAGGGCCGTTCGGCGACCACCTCGGCTACTACGCCCGCAAGCACGAGTTTCCACTCATGCAGGTAGACCACGTCTGGCACCGGGAGGGGGCGATCTGGCCGGTCACGGTCGTGGGCCGCCCGCCCCAGGAAGACACGCTCTTCGGCTGGCTCGTCCACGAGCTCACCGGCCCGGTGATCCCGACCGTCCTGCCCGGGATCGCGAGCGTGCACGCGGTGGACGCCTCGGGCGTGCACCCGCTGCTTTTGGCCGTCGGCAGCGAGCGGTACATGCCCTGGAAGAAGTCGGACCGGCCGGCGGAGCTGCTCACCCAGGCCGCCGCGATCCTGGGCCAAGGGCAGCTGTCGCTGGCCAAGTATCTGTTCATCGTGAATGGCGGCGACTGCCCCGGCCTCGACGCCCACGACGTGCGGGAGTTTCTGGCGTGCCTGCTGGCCCGGGCCGACTGGCGACGCGACTGCCACTTCCACACCGAGACCACGATCGACACGCTCGACTACTCGGGCTCGGGCTTGAACGCAGGCTCGAAGCTCGTGGTCGCGGCGCGGGGCCCGGGGACCCGCGAGCTGCCCACGGAGCTGCCGGCCGGCATGTCGCTGCCCCCCGGCTTTGCGAACCCCCGCGTCTGCCTGCCGGGCGTGGTAACCGTGGAGGGCCCGCGGATCGAGCCGCGGCCGCGGCTCGAGGCCCCCGATGACGCGGCGATCTGGGCCTCGGCTGGCGAGGCCGGCTGGGGCGGCGACGTGGAGCGGCTCTGCGGTGCGATCCCGCCCGAACATCCGCTCCGGCGGTTTCCGCTGGTGGTGGTGGTGGACGACGCAACCTTCACCGCCGCGTCGCTTGAAAACTTCCTCTGGACCACCTTCACGCGGTCGAACCCCGCGGCCGACGTCCACGGCGTCGAGGCCGAGATTCGCAACAAGCACTGGGGCTGCCGCGGGCCGCTCGTGATCGACGCCCGCCTGAAGCCCCATCACGCCCCACCGGTCGAGGAGGATCAGGCGGTCAGCGCGGCGGTCGACGCCCTCTGCCGCGCCGGCGGCCCGCTCGCGGGCCTGGGGCTGTAAGGCCGCGGCTACGTTCTGCGAACGCGCCTCGCGACCTCGTCCAGCCAGACCGGCCGCCCCGTAGCGGCAGGATTCTATCCCGCCGGCCAGCCGGCGTCGCCCTGCCAGCCCGCCTGCTCAGGCGTTGATGCTCGAGACGCGGATTTTCGTCGAGACGGACCGGTGGCCGGTGCGGCGGCGGTAGTTCTTCCGCCGCTTGAACTTCTGGACGTAGATCTTCTCGCCCTGCACGAGGCCAAGCACTTCGGCGGTCACCTTGGCGCCCTTCACCTTCGGCTTGCCGATCGTGAGCTTGCCCGCCTTGCTGACGGCCAGCACGTCCTCGAACACCAGCTCGCTGCCGGCCGGCAGATGGCGAAAGTCGATCTCGAGCTCCTGGCCCGCCATCACCCGATACTGCCGGCCACCGTCCGCGACGACCGCATATTCATGGCCGGCACCGGTCATGCTGGCGGAGGAGGACAAAGTGGGGGAAGCAGCGGCAGCCATGGTGGATCGCAGGGTTCGAGGTGTGAATTTCGGGGCCTTGAAGAATACCTACCCGGTGACGCCCGGTCGAGAGCCCCGCGCCGAACAGGGTTTTTCAAGGCCAAAAGCTTTTTACTACCAGCCCCGGCCCGCCCCCCTCACGGGAACCGGACGCTGCGGTTGGTCACGTCCCAGGCCTCGAACACCAGGTGCTCCGGCGACACGTCTTCCTTGCCATCGACGTGGAGCTGGATGTGGGTCTCGTCCTCGAACTGGGTGATCTCCCGCCGCTTCTTGTTGTTGAGCCAGGTCGCCACCTCGTCGTGCACGGTGATCGTGAGCCGGGCCACGTCCGACCGCATCCCGCAGAGCTGGAGCGTCCGCATCACCTCGATCGCCATGCTCTCGGCCGTCTTCACCGTGCCGGTGCCCGTGCAGGTGGGGCAGTCGCGGAAGATGCTCTTCCGCAGCGAGGGCCGGATCCGCTGCCGGGTCATCTCGATCAGGCCGAAGGGGCTCGTCCGGAGAATCTTCGTCCGGGCCCGGTCCCGCTTCATGGCCTCGTGGAGGGCCTTCTCGACGCTGCGGCGATACTTCTCCTTCCGCATGTCGATGAAGTCGTTGACGATCACGCCGCCGA
>CAYRNG010000307.1:0-9345 GCA_964425395.1 uncultured Candidatus Kuenenia sp.
TCGGCAGGCTTGGCCATGAAGATTCCGCGGGAAAACAGCGTCGAGACCGTGACTTTGATCGCCCCGAGCCGACTTGGCAAGAGGGGCTGAGTTTGCGGGTTGGCGAGCTGCTGATGGCCGACTCTGCGGGCCGCGGCAGGCTCGCCGCCGGCGGGGGAAGGTGTGCCTGTCGGGCAGAGCCGCGCTTGGCCGCCACCCCCCGCTGATGCGCGAGGCCGCCTGCCGCCGAAGTTGCCCTCTGCGGAGCCCCGCGCTGAGACACGCGGCCCTTCCCTGAGGACTCGAGCGATGCCACGCCTGAAGACATCACGACGCTGCCTGCCGATCCTCGCCGTCGCCTTGGGCTCGCTGGCCGGCACCGCCTGCTTCGCATTGCCGATCGACGGCGGCGTCGAGGGGCCCACGCCCGACGTGTTCTACAACTTCTACACGCCGCCGGTGCCGGCCGGGGCCGGGCCCGCCATGGGTGCCCAGCTCTACGTCGCCCCGCGGCCCGTGCCGCCCTACGTGGGGCACACCTGGCACACCTATCCCCCCTTCATGCCCCACGAGTTTCTCTACAAGCACCGCCGGAAATACGTCCGCCCGGCGGGCGTGACCGGGATGCGGACGACCGTTCACGGCTACTGGTGGTAAGGAGCAAAGCGATGCAGCGGACGGTTCATGCCCAACGATGGCTCGTGGCAACGGCCGGTCTGGTCGTCTGCTTGGTGGCTGGCTCCCGGGCCGGCCTCGGCGGCCATCCCGTCCGCGGCTATCCCTCTCCGGCCTATCCCGGCGTGCCCTACGCCGGCCATCATGGCCACGGCCACGGCCCCGCCGGCTGCACCGGCTGTTATCCCGGCGGCCCTGCTTGCCCCGCCGGCTGCCATCACGGCCACGGCTGCCAGTGCCGGCTCTGCAACCATCACGGGGCCGGCCTCTTGAATCACGGCCACGGCTTCGACGGCCACTGGCTCCATCACGACACGATCGAGAAGCGCTACTTCCTCCGCAGCCAGGGCAAGAGCTGGCACAGCTCCTGGTATGACCCGGCCGAGGGACGGCCGATCGCCCTGGTGGTGCCCCCCACGGCCGAGTTTCAGACCCAGTATGGCTGGGGCGTGCCGAGCTCGCGGGTGGCCCCGATCTACCACCAGTTCCGCCGCCCCTACCCGGGCCCGGGTGCCGTCGGCGGTGGTGGCGGCGGGTTCATGCCCACGCCCAACCAGCCCAGCGACACCGTGCAGTTTGGCGTCAACGCCGTTCGCGGACCCTGGAACGGCTACTGACCCCTAGCGGCGGATTGTGTCGAGGTCGTCGGCCGTGAGCCAGCGGGCGGCGAGCTCTTCGCTCACGTCGGCGGCTCCCGTGGGCTGGCCGGCCGGTGTGCCGGAGTCACCGGCGGCCAGGGTGACGAGCATCCGGCGGTCGGCCGGACCGGTGCGGGGCAGCTGCTCCGCCAGCCGGGCCATGCCGCTCGGATTGCGGCTGGCGGCGGCTGAGAACTGGCCCATGAAGAGGCAGATCTCATGGACGTTGGCCGCGGCGCTCCGCACGATCAACGGCTGGAGCGTGCGGGTGACGATCTCGAGCCCGAGGCCATCGACTTCGAGGAAGGCCTCCACCTCGACCCGCTGGGCCGATCCGTCGCCGCCGGGGGCCGGCTCGTGCCGGACGACCAGCAGGCAGCCGCCCGTGAGCGGCTTGGGGGCGAGCGGTCCGGTGTAGCCGCCGCGGCCGTGGAAGACGAGCAGGCCCCCGGCCGGCCCCCGCTCCTGATGGAGCAGCCGCACGGTGCCCGTCGTGCCATACCCGTCGGAGAGCCGCCAGCGGCCCGGCCCGACCGGATCGAGCGCCACCCGGCTGATTCCCAGGACCCGCCAGACGTCCACGAGCGTCTCGGGCTTGACGAGCACGAATTCGAGCAGCGACTGCTGGCAGCGGATCGTCTCGGCCGGCAGCTTGCGGTGGAGCGTGGTGCCGCGGTGGAAGTGCTCGACGACCTGCCGCTCCTCGGCCATCATCCGCTCGGTGGGCAGCGTCTCGAGCGCCCGCCGGCAGGTCTCGCGGCCGGCGAAGCCGGCCTCGGCCAGGGCGGCCGACAGCCCGCCGCCCGGGGAGCGTTCCGCGGCCCCGGCGGCCGCCGCCATCCAGACCATTCCCGCCACGATCGCCGTGGCGACCCGCCCTGCCATGCTCGCCTCCCCCCTCGTCCTGCCGGCCCGGAAGGATGCCGCCCCGGCATCCAGGTTCCGACCTCGGCCCGCCCCTGTTTTTCGGCTGACGAGCCACGAAAGAACCAATGAATTTCCGGCACAATTCGGGAGCTTTCCCCAGCTTGCGCAGCCTGCCTGCCAGGCAGAGAGCCTCTCTTGGCCCGCCGGGCAGCCTTCCCTAGCATCCGCCCGAGTCCCGCCGCCCCGCGCTCGTTCGATGCTCACGCTCCACGATTCCTCTCCCGCCGACGCCGAGGCCGACGCCCCGCCTCCCGGCCATGCCGACAGCCTTCTGGCCCGGGCCCTGACGGCCTGGACCCGGTTCTGCCTGCGGCAGCCCTGGTTCGTGGTGCTCGTCGCCCTCCTCTCGGCGATCGCCGCCGGCACCTGGACCGCCGCCAACCTCGGCTACAAGGTCAGCCGCGTCGATCTGCTCGACCCGGAGAGCGACTACAACAAGCTCTGGATCGACTACATCCGCGAGTTCGGCGAGGACGACGACGCCGTGATCGTGGTCGAGGGGGCCTCCCGCGAGCAGGTGATCGCGGTGCTCGGCGACCTCTCCCGGGCGGTGGCCCGTGAGCCCGGCCTGTTTCGCTCGGTGCTCCACGAGGTCGATCTCTCCCGGATCCGCTCCAAGGGCCTCCACTACCTCTCCCCCGCCGACCTGACCGCGCTCGAGCGGTTCATCGAGCGAACCGGACCGATCCTCGACGGCGGCTGGGCCCAGCTGCGGGTCGGCACGATGGTGGCGGGGCTGGCCGGTCAGATGGTGGCCGGCTTGCAGGCCCCGGCCGACGGCGCGGCCGAGCCGCCGGCAGTGGCCCTGGAGCGGTTCAGCGAGAGCCTGCTGGCCGCTCTCGAGGCCCCGGCCCCCCAGCCCGGCCGGCCGGCCGACTACGTCTCCCCCTGGCCGAGCATGCCGGAATCGCTCTCCACCCTCCGCGACCTCTCCAGCGAGCACCTCCTGGCCAAGGAGGGCCGGCTCGGCTTCGTGCTCCTCCGGCTGGTCAAGGCGGAAGGCGGCTTCGCCGGCGCCTCGCAGGCCACCGACGAATTGCGGCGGATCATCGCCCGGGTCGGCCAGCGGCATCCCGGCACCTCGATCGGCCTGACCGGCCTGCCGGTCATGGAAGACGACGAGATGCGGACCAGCCAGGAGTCGATGATCTTCGCCAGCGGCCTGTCACTGGCGGCGGTGGCCCTGGTGATCGTGACGGGCTTCGGCGGCATGCGGCACGCCCTGATGGCCAACAGCGTGCTCTTGATCGGCATGGCCTGGGCCTTCGGCTGGGCCACCGCCAGCGTCGGCCACTTGAACATCCTGAGCGTGACCTTCGCGGTGACGATGATCGGGGTGGGCATCGACTACGGCACCTACTATGTGGGCCGGTACCTCGAGTACCGCCGCCGCGGCCTCGACTGCGAGGCGGCCCTCTTGACCACCGGCGGCACGGTCGGCCCGGGGATCCTCACCGGTGCCGTCACCACGAGCGTGGCCTTCTTCTCCGCGGCCCTGACGAGCTTCGTGGGCGTGGCCGAGCTGGGACTGATCGCAGGGGGCGGGATCCTGCTCTGCGCCGCCGCCGAGCTCCTCGTCCTGCCGGCGGTGGTGGCGATCGTGGATCGCAGCTTCCTGGGCCGGCGGATCCCCGAGCCCTTGCCGGTCCACTCCTGGCTGGCCCCGCTGATGCGGCATCCCCGGTTCGTGACGCTGGCGGCCGTGGCCGGCTCGCTGGCCCTGGCCGGCGGCCTCCACGAGCTCGACTACGACCACAACCTCTTGAACCTCCAGGCCGACGGGCTGGAGAGCGTGGAGGTCGAGAAGCGGCTGCTTTGCGACTGCGATCAGAGCGTCTGGTACGCCCTCTCGATCGCCGACTCGCGGGAGCAATTGCTCGAGCGGAAGGAGCGGCTCGTGGCCCTGCCGAGCGTCGAGCGGGTGGACGAGATCGCCTCGCTGTTGCCGGTGGACGAGGAGCTCAAACGGCCCTCGATCGAGCGGATCCGGGGGCGGCTGGCCGGCCTCCCGGAGCGGCCACCGGAGATCCCGATCGACCGCCTCGACGCCCTCGGCGAGACCCTTGCCTGGGCGCAGGCTGAGGTCTCGAAGCGGCCCGGCGGTCTGCGGACCGCCTGGCATTTCGAGCGGGCCCGCGAGAGCCTCCGCACGAAGGGGCCCGAGGAGTGCTTCCGGTCGCTGGCAGCCTTTCAGCAGCGGTCGGCCGGCGACCTGCTCAGCCGGCTCCACGCCCTGGCGGCCGTCTCCGATCCGGAGCCGCCGGCCCTCGCCGACCTGCCGCCGAGCCTCGTCGAGCGGTTCGTCGGCTCGAGCGGCCGCCACCTCCTCAAGATCTACGGCCGGGGCGACATCTGGAACTTCGAGTCGCTCGAGCGATTCGTCGGCGAGGTGCGGAGCGTCGATCCCCGGGCCACGGGCAATCCGCTCCAGGCCTACGAGGCGTCGCTGGAGATGAAGCGAAGCTATGAGCAGGCGGCTGTCTCGGCGCTGGCGGTGATCCTGCTGGTGCTGTGGCTCGACTTCCGGAGCCTCAAGAATTCGCTGCTGGCGGTCCTCCCCCTGGTGGTCGGCATCCTCCAGATGCTCGGCCTGATGGGGCTCGTGGGCCTCGACCTCAACCCGGCCAACCTGATCGGTGTGCCGCTGGTGATGGGGATCGCCGTGGACTACGGGGTGCACGTGGTCCACGACTTCCTGGAGCGGCCGGGCCCCTACCGGATGAGCAGCTCGACGGCCAACGCCGTGCTGGTGGGCGGCCTGACGACGATCCTCGGCTTCGGGGCCTTGATGGTCGCCAGCCACCGCGGCCTCGAAAGCCTCGGCCGGCTCCTCACCCTGGGCGTGAGCTGCTGCACCTTCACGTCGCTGGTGGTCCTGCCGGCGGTGCTGACCTGGCTGCGGCCCGGGGCGGCTGACGAATCGGAGGCGACCGCCGAGCCCAAGGCCGGCGAGGCAGACGAGGCCACCCTCGGGCCGACCCGCCTGGCCGCCTGAAAAGCGGCTTTTTCTCCGGGAATCATCCCTTGCGGCGGCGGCCGGGGGCGCGGTATTTCCTCCGCCCCGTCCGGATAGTCCCCCGGCCCACTGGTCCGCCGATGAACGTTCCCTGCCGCATCCTCCTCGCCCTCTCCCTCTTCGCCGCCCTGCCCGGGACGGCGGCCGAGAACCGGCCCCTCGAGTCGAAGCCGGTCGAACTCGTGATGGAGGACCAGTTTCAAAATCACTGCGCGACCGCTGCCCTGCGTGGCGACGTGGTCGTGCTCGTCTACGCCGGCCGCCACGGGGCCGAGGCGGCCGTGGAGCTTGGCCGTCAGCTGCACACCCACTTCCATCCCTCGGCCGAGACCGCTGCCCCCGGCGAATGGTCGAACCAGCCGGTGATCGGCATCGCCGGCTGGCCGGCCGGCGCACCGGTGCCCGACGTGCGGGTCATCCCGGTGGCCTGCGTGCCGGAAGTGCCCCGGATGCTGCGGGGGCTGGCCCGCGGCCAGCTCCGCAAGGGCTCGCCGGTGCTGCCGGTCTGGCTCGACTTCGACGATGCGCTGCGACAGAGCTTCGGGATGATCCCCGACGAGCCGAACGTGCTTCTCCTCGACACTGCCGGCGTGGCCCGGGGCGTCATCACCGGGACGCCCGACCAGGCGAAATATGCCCAGCTCGTGACCGCCATCGACCAACTCCGGACGCAGGCCATCCCTGCCGTTCGGACCGCTTCGTACTAGCTTTACGCCCGGCGGGATGGAATCCCGCCGCTACGTGCGGGTCGCTGGGAGGGGTTGCCCGTGCTATCGAGCCGGCGTTGGAAACCGTCCGTAGGCATACCGAAAGGGGACAGTCCCCGCGGCGGGGACAGTCCCCGGGGAGCGTCCGGCGAGATGGCACGGGCAACCCCGACCCACGGTTGGGGCGGCCTCAGCCGCGGCGGCCCTTGAGGCGGCGGCTGGCGCGGGTGAGCGTGTCCCGCTCGGTAGGGGTGAGGCTCGCCTCGCCGGAACGGCTGATCTTCTCGAGGATCCGATCGACCTCCCGGTCCAGCGGCAGCTCGCCGAGGTCACCCCCAGGCTCGTCCTCCGGCCGCACCACCCGCAGGCCGCGGCGGCGGAGCCGGGCCAGCAGCTGCCCGGTCCAGTCGGTGAGGCTCGACAGGTCGAGCCGCCGCCAGGCGTAGAGCACGCCGAAGGCGGCCCCGGCCAGGTGGGCGACATGGGCCACGTTGCCGCCGCCGCCCGTGGCCCCGCGGAGATCGGAGAACAGGTAGAGGATCCCCAGCGCCCAGGCCGGCACCGGCAGGATGCCGTAGATGAGCACCGTCTCGCGGGGGTAATACCAGACGAAGGCGGCGAGCACCGCCATCACGCCGCCGGAAGCCCCCACCAGCCGCGGCACGAAGCCAGGCGGAAGGCCGGCCAGCCGCTCCCCCAGCACCCAGGCCACCCCCGCCACCACGATCGCGGTGCAGTAGAAGCGGAAGAACTCGGCCCGGCCGATGATCCCCTCGACCGGCCGGCCGAAGAACCAGAGGGTGAGCATGTTGAACACGATGTGAAAGATGTTGTAGGCGTTGCCCGGCGGCTGCAGGCTCGGCCCGTCGTGGAGGAAGCCGTAGGTGAGCAGCTGCCAGGCATTCCAGGGCCGGGCAAAGAGGTCGCTCTTGAGCGCGAGCAGGTCGTTGAGCGAGACCTGGAGCGAGAAGACCTCCCGGAACAGGTCGCCGGTGAGGATGAAGTTGGCCAGCCAGATCGCCACGTTGATCGCGATGATCGTGTTGACGGCCGACCACTCGCCGGCGAACCCGGCGGGGGAGGATCGGTAGTAGCCCCGGTCTTGAAAGCCCATCGTGAAGCCGCCGCGGGGCGGAGAAGGAGGGGATGGCAAGCCCTCCATCGTACCGCAGGCCGGTGGCCACGATCAAAGGCCGCTTGACCGGTCCGGGTGGCTGCCGGCGGCCGCTGGCGTGTGCTACGCTGCCGGCCCCGCCGAGAATGACCGGGCGGGCACGTTCATCACACGGGGAGCAGGCGATGGCAACCAACGGCGGACTGGGCAGAAAGCTGCGGATGGGGATCGTGGGGGGCGGCCAGGGGTCGTTCATCGGCCGGGTGCACGTCACGGCCGCCGTGCTCGACAACCGGGCGGCCCTCGTGGCCGGGGCCTTCTCGAGCGATCCGGCCCGCTCCAAGGCCAGCGCCGCCGACTACGACGTGGCTCCGAACCGGGCCTACGGCTCGTTTCAGGAGATGCTCGCCGCCGAGCGGAACCTGCCGGAGGGGGAGCGGATCGACTTCGTGACGGTCGCCACCCCCAACCACATGCACTTCCCCGTCGCCAAGGCCGCCCTGGCGGCCGGTTTCCACGTGGTCTGCGACAAGCCGCTCACGCTCACCCTCGCCGAAGCCGAGGAGCTCGCGGAGCTCGTGGCCGCGGCCTCGGGGCAGGTGTTCGTGGTCACCCACAACTACCCCGGCTCCCCGCTCGTGCGGCAGGCCCGGGAGATGATCCTGGCCGGCGAACTGGGCGAGATTCAAGCGATCCGTGCCGAGTACATCCAGGGCTGGCTGCGGACCCGGCTCGAGAGCGAGGGGCAGAAGCAGGCCGCCTGGCGGACCGATCCCACCAAGAGCGGCGCCGCGGGCTGCTTCGGCGACATCGGCACCCACGCCTACAACCTGGGCCGCTACATGACCGGCCTCCTGCCGGAGAAGATCGCCGCCAACCTCGAGATCTTCGTGCCCGACCGGCCGCTCGACGACTACGGCCACGCCGTGATCCGCTACCGGAACGGGGCCCTGGGCACCGTCACGGCCTCGCAGATCAGCCACGGCCGCGAGAACGACCTCCGGATCCAGATCGACGGCACGCTCGGCAGCCTGGAGTGGCACCAGGAGGAGCCCAACAAGATGACGATCCGCCACAACGGCAAGCCCCACTACCTCTACACTCGCGACCCCAATGCCCCGTTCTCGAACGAGGCGGGCCGGGCCGCCTGCCGGCTGCCTTCGGGCCATCCGGAGGCCTTCTTCGAGGCCTTTGCCAACGTCTACCGGGCCGGCTTCGACGCCATGGCGGCGGCCCCCCCGGGCCCGCCCTTCGAGAAGATCGACACGGTCTATCCCAACGTCCGCGACGGCGTGGAGGGGATGTATTTCATCGAGCAGGCGGTTGCCTCGAGCAAGGCCGACGGGGCCTGGCTGCCGCTCCATCACCCGCTGGCGAGGCGCTGAGGCATGGCTACCGGCGACCCCCGATACCTGGTGTTCGATATCGAGAGCGTGGCCGACGGCAGGCTCGTCTCGCGGCTGAAATACCCGGCCGACAACCTCTCCCCCGAGAAGGCGATCGCCCGCTACCGGGGCGAGCTCCAGGCCGAGACCGGCAAGGATTTCATCCCCTACACCTTCCAGCTCCCGGTGGCGCTCGTGATCGCGAAGGTCGGCCGCGACCTCGCGCTCCAGGATCTCGTGGCCCTCGACGAGAAGGAATCGCGGCCGCCCGAGATCGCCCGCCGGTTCTGGGAGGGCTGGTCGCGATACAAGCAGCCGCAGCTCGTGAGCTTCAACGGCCGGGGCTTCGACATGCCGCTGTTGGAACTCTGCGCCTTCCGCTACGGGATCCAGATTCACGAGTGGTATGCCGAGGCGGCCCGCAACTTCGACCAGCCCCGCTACCGCTACAACACCCGGGCCCACTTCGATCTCCACGAGTGGCTTACCAACTCGGGGGCGAGCCGGTTCGCCGGCGGCCTCTCGCTGGCGGCTAATTTGATCGGCAAGCCCGGGAAGATGGACGTGGCGGGGCACATGGTGCAGGACCTCTGGGACGCCGGGCGGACGGCCGAGATCCACGACTACTGCCGGGCCGACGTGCTCGACACCTACTTCGTGTTCCTGCGGAGCCGGGTGGTGGCCGGCGAGATCGATCTCAAGCGGGAGCAGGCCCTGATCGAGCAGGCCCGCGGTTGGGTCGAGGCCCACGCGGCCGACAGCCCCGGCCTGGCCCGCTACCTCGCCGCCTGGGGCGACTGGGAAAACCCCTGGGCCCCGTAGCGGCGGGATTCCATCCCGCCGGCCAGTTGGCGACGCCCCACGTAGCGGCGGGATTCCATCCCGCCGGCCAGTTGGCGACGCC
>CAYRNG010000308.1:0-3109 GCA_964425395.1 uncultured Candidatus Kuenenia sp.
CCCGCCGCTACGTGGGGGCAGCCTCAACTGGCCGGCGGGATATAATCCTGCCGCTACGGGGGGCAGCATCGACTGGCGGTTCGGATAGTCCGTCACGGCGTGACGAACCTACGAGCGTGACGGACCTCCACGGGACCCGGCGTTGTGCTACCCTCTTCGTTATGAGTTCGTTCCCCGATGAACAGGTGCTGGTCGTGCCCAGAACGCTCTTCGAGCGGGCCGGTGCCTTCCAGGGCTTCTGCGGTGACCCGGCCGCCTACCTGCCGCTGCTCCTCGATCCCGCCCACACCTCGTGGCGGCCGCGGGCGAGCGTGGAGGAAGATCCTTCCTTCAAGCAGCTGATTCCCTACTGCCTGCTCGTGTGGCGGGATGCCGCCGGGCTGCGGCACTACTTTGCCTACACCCGCGGCGGCGGCCAGAGCGAGGCTCGCCTCCGGGCCAAGCGGTCGGTCGGGATCGGGGGCCACATCTCGAGCACCGACGGCGAGCACGGCGACGACACCAGCTACGAGGCCGGCATGCAGCGGGAGCTGGCCGAGGAGATCGCGATCGAGGGGAGCTGGACGGGCCGCTGCCTGGGGCTGATCAACGACGACTCCAATCCCGTCGGCAGCGTCCACCTCGGGATCGTGCACCTCCTCGAGCTGGAGCAGCCGGCCGTGGCCCCGCGGGAGAGCGAGCTGGTGGGCTGCGGCTTCGAGCCCTTGGCGGCGCTGGTGGCCGACCGCGACCGGTTCGAGACCTGGTCGCAGATCACGCTCGACGCCCTGGCCGCGGGTCTCCTCGACGGGTAGCGACCGATGGCCGCCCCCATCTACCTCGACAACCACGCCACCACGCGGCTCGACCCGCGGGTGCTCGAGGCGATGCTCCCCTGGCTGACCGAGCACTACGGCAACGCCGGGAGCACGACCCACGAGCCGGGCCGGGCCGCCCGCGACGCCGTCGAAGCGGCCCGGGCCAGCTTCGCGGCTTCAATCGGAGCCACGCCCCGCGAGATCGTGTTCACCAGCGGCGCGACCGAGAGCACCAATCTGGCGATCCTCGGCCTGGCCGCCCGGGCCCGGCACCAGGCGGCCGGGGCAGGCTCGTCGGCGAGCGGCCGGCGGCACCTGATCGTGTCGGTCGCCGACCACCAGGCCACGCTCGATCCCGCCGAGCACCTCGAGCGGGAGGGCTTCGAGGTCACGCGGCTGCCCGTCGTGCCGCAGGGGGGCGGGGATTGTCCCGGCCGGATCCGGCCGGCCGAGCTGCGGGCGGCGCTCCGCCCCGACACGCTCCTGGTCTCGGTGCTCCTGGCCAACAACGAGACCGGCGTCGTTCAGGACGTGGCGGCGCTCGCCGAGATCGCCCACGACGCCGGGGCGGTCGTGCACGTCGATGCCGCCCAGGCGATCGGCCGGATGCCTGTCGACATCGACGCGATCCAGGCCGACCTGGCCAGCTTCTCGGCCCACAAGTTTCACGGGCCCAAGGGGAGCGGGGCCCTGTTCGTCCGCCGCCGGGGCCGGGCCGTGCGGCTGGAGCCGCTGGTCTATGGCGGCGGCCAGGAGCGGGGCCTCAGGAGCGGCACGCTCGACGTGCCGGGAATCGTGGGGCTGGCCGAAGCGGCCCGGCTGGCGGCCGAGGGGCTCGCCGACGAAGAGCCCCGGATGCGGCGGCTGCGAGACCTGCTCTGGAAGCGGCTCGCCGCCGGCATCCCCGGGCTGGAACTCAACGGGCCGCCGCTCGGGGCCGACGATCCCGCCGGCCGGCCGGTGCGGCTGGTCAACAATCTCAACGTCCACGTGCCGGGCGTGGACGGCCAGACCCTCTTGGCCACGCTCTCGGCGGATGGCCTGGCGGTCTCCTCGGGCAGCGCCTGCTCGGCGGAAAACCCGCAGCCGAGCCACGTCCTCCTGGCGCTCGGCCGCGACCCCGATCAGGCCCGGGCCAGCGTCCGGTTCGGCCTCTCACGGTTCACGACCCCGGCAGAGATCGAGCGGGCGGCGGAATTGATCGTCGCGGGCGTCGCCCGGCTGCGGGCGATCTGAGCCGGGCTTTGCCTTTTTCGAGGGGCCTGCTAGACTTTTCGCATAGCGGGCTGTGAATTGTCCGTTCGATTCCGTTTCCATGTCTGCAGGAGATTAGTCGCCATGTCGGTCACGCTCACGGAAAAGGCCGCCTCCGAGGTCAAGAAGATCATCGCCGACCAGCAGCTCACCCCCGAAACGGTCCTCCGGGTGGGTGTCGCCGGCGGCGGCTGCAGCGGCTTCAGCTACTCCCTCGGCTTCGACACCCAGGTCGATCCGGCCGCCGACTCGATCCGGGAGCAGCACGGCATCAAGGTCGTGGTGGACAAGAAGAGCGATCTGTTTCTGGACGGCACCACCCTCGACTTTCACGAGGGGATCGACAAGCGGGGCTTCACGTTCAACAATCCCAACGCGAAGAAGAGCTGCGGCTGCGGCAGTTCTTTCCAGGCCTGAGCGGCCGGGGGCGGCCGCGGCGGATCCCGTGGACATCGTGGAGGGCCGGTCCTGCCGGCAGCGGACGTGACGGCTGCCGGCAAGGTGCACATCGTCGGCCTGGGCGACGATGGCGTAGATGGAATGACGGCCCAGGCCCGGCGGCTGGTCGAGGAGGCCGAGCTTCTGTTGGGGCCCGAAGCCTGCCGCAGCCTTCTGCCGGCGGGCCTCCGCGACCGGCTGGAGACGGCCGCCAGCCTCGAGGACCTCGTCGAGCGGATCGAGGGAGCCGGCGGCCGCCGCACGGTGGTGCTCGCCTCGGGTGATCCGCTCTTCTACGGCACCGCTCGCTATGTCTGCACGAAGCTGGGCAAGGACCGCTTCGAGGTGGTGCCCCACGTCAGCAGCATGCAGCTGGCCTTCGCCCGGGTGAAAGAGTCGTGGGAGGAGGCTTTCCTCGCCAACCTGGCGGGCCAGTCGATCGAGCGGGTGATCGACCGGATCCGCACCAGCGAGACGGCCGGCCTGTTCACCAGCGAGCAGTGGCCTCCGGCGGCCGTGGCCCGGGCCCTCCTCGAGCACGGCCTCGACGCCTTCCAGGCCTATGTCTGCGAAAACCTCGGCTCGCCCGACGAGCGGGTCACCCAAGGCAGCCTGGCCGA
>CAYRNG010000309.1:0-4441 GCA_964425395.1 uncultured Candidatus Kuenenia sp.
CCCTGCGGGGACAGGAAAGGGGACAGTCCCCTGCGGGAAACGGTGAAAGGGGACAGTCCCCTGCGGGGAAACGGTGAAAGGGGACAGTCCCCTGCGGGAAACGGGGTTTGGTTCAAGAACGCCAACAGGGCCCGCAGGGGACAGTCCCCTGGGGGGAGAGCTCAGCTGGCCCACTCACGCCAGAAATGATAGCCGGCCAGGGCGAAGGCGATGATGGCCACCAGCCGCCGCACCGCCCGGGCCGGCAGCCGCGGGGTGACCGCCGCCACCGCCGCCCCGCCGACGACCGATCCGGCGGCGAGCACGGCCACGTGCAGCCACGAGACCTCGAACCCGCCGCTCAGGGCCGCGACCACGAGCACGAGCGTGGCCACCCCGTTGACGGTGGCGGCCAGCAGGTTCTTGACGGCATTCAGGGCGTGCATGTCGCCGAGCTGCAAGAGGGCGAGCGAGGCCAGCATCAGGATGCCGATGCCGGCGCCGAAGTAGCCGCCGTAGATGCCGACCAGCAGCTGGAGGCCGAAGAGCGTCGGGGAGAGGCCGGCGGGCTGGCCGGCGGTGGACTGCGGGGCTCGAGCCGAGGTGCGGGAGAGCTGCGGCTGGAGGGTGAACAACGCCGCGGCCAGGAGGATCAGCCAGGGCACGACGGCGTCGAACGATTCCTTGGGCAGGTAGCGGAGCAGGGCCACGCCGGCCACGGCGCCAAAGCCGCTCGGGAGCACGAGCCAGCGGGCCCACGCCGGAAGGCCGGCCCACGAGCGGCGGGAGGCCCAGGCCGCCGCCGCCGCCCCGGGCCAGAGGCCGATCTTGCTCGTCACGTTGGCGGCCACCAGCCGCCCCGGGCCCGGCGGCAGGATCGCCGAGAGCACGGCGAAGGTGAGGATCGTGCCGCCGCCAGCGATCGCGTTGACACCCCCGGCCACGACCGCCGCGGCAAACAGCAGCCCCAGGCCGGCCGGGTCAAGGTCGCTCGTCAGCATCACGCGTGCCATCGATTGCCAACTCCATGTCGCCCGTGCCGGCGGCCCGGGCCTCCAAGCCGTGTAGGTCCGTCACGCCGTGACGGACTTCCCGCCCTGCCACTCACCGCCACCTCCACTCCATGTCGCCCGTGCCGGCGGCCCGGGCCTCCACGCCGTGTAGGTCCGTCACGCCGTGACGGACTTCCCGCCCTGCCACTCACCGCCACCTCCACTTCATGGCTCGGGCCGGGGCGGGGGCGGCTCGAGGATCGCTGGTGGCATCGGCCCGCCGGCGGCGGGCGGCGCGGCTGGTCCGCCGGGGGCGAGGACCGGCAGCGGCGGCCCCGGTGCCAGCGGGGGCGGTGGTGGCACCCGGTTGCCGGCCGCCGGCTCATACACGCCCCCCCCGAGATCGACGAGCAGAAACCCGGCCCAGAAGAAGGGATGCCGGCCGTCGGCCAGATCGGCTCCCGCCGCCGGCTTGAGCCGCGGCTCCCGCTCGAGGTCGGGCCGCTCGGGCGTGACGATCTCCACGGCCCGCTGCCAGGCCTCGGCCGCCGGGATGCCGCCCGGGCCGGTCGCCTCCTGGAGAAACTCCCGAATCAGTTCGCTGCTCACGCCGCCGCCGGTCCGCCACCGGCTCACCAGCGCCGTCGTGGCTCCGGCCGCCAGGAGGTCGGTCGCGGCCAGAAACAGCTCCTCGCCGGCCCGTGCCGGCGTGTTCACAAGGCCGCCGCCCATCGCGGTGGTGAGCCCCGGCAGCACGATCCGCCGCGGCCGCTTGGGGGGCGGGGCCAGCCAGTTGCCGAGGGTCATGCCGGCGCGGCCCTGGCTGGCGGTCAAGAGCGGGGTGGCGGCGGTCGGCTCGGCGATGCCCGCCTCCTCGTAGACCAGAAGCGTGTCGAAGAGTGAGCCGACGAGGGCCGCGGGAGGTCCGGCAGCGGGCATCTCGAGCGTGATTGCCCGCTCGAGGCCGGCGGTCATCGTCGCCACCGCGGCCGCGGCCTCGGGCTGCTTCTCACCGCGGCCCATCCGGCCCACGAGCACGCCCGTCTCTCCGTTTCCCCGCGATTCGAATCGCAGCACCGCCAGGCTGCGGGTGGGGGCGTAGCGGATCCGGCAGACCTCCCGCAGCGGGCGGCGGTCGCCGGCCTGGTTGCTCGCGATCGGGAGGATCTCAAACGGCAGATACCAGAGCCAGCCGTCGGGCACGATGATGAGCTCTTCGATCCCCTCGGCGAGCGACACGCCCCGCGAGTTCTCAAACAGCATCCGCTCGATCCGGCTGGCCGAGCCCTGCCAGTCGCCCGCCGCGAGCCGATCGACGGGGGTTGCGGCGGCCTTGTCGGAGAGCAGGAGCGTCTTGGCGAGTGTTTTGAGCTCGCCGGGTAGGCCGGCGGCCTGGCGGACCTGCCAGGCGAGGAACCGGTCGCGGGATTCGAGGGCGGCGAAGAGCCCGGTCGCGGTCCAGTGGAAGGAGAGCAGCGCCTGCCCCGGCTCGAGCCGGCCGCGGATCTCGGCCGCCGTGGAAAGGGGAGGGAAGAGGGGCGGGGTGGCCTCCCGGCCGGCGGCCAGGGCCGCGGCAATCCGGGCGAACTGATCGGAGAGGGCGGCATACTCGGGCCACTCGGCCGCGGCGAGCACGGCGGCCGGGTCGGGGTTGGCCGCGGCGGTGGCTTCAAGGCCCCCGCGGAGTTGGGCCAGGCGGGTGAGGAGGTTGTCGAGGCCGGGGCGGGCGGCCACCAGCGCCGCCCGCCGGGCCGCCTCGGCCGGCTCGAGCAGCCGTGGGTCGGCCGCCAGGAATCGCAGCACCGCCAGTCGCCTGCCGCCGAGCGGCCGGGCGGCCAGCCAGCGATGCCGCATCGTGGCCTCGGCCGCCTCGAGGGCCTGCTCGTTGCCACGGCGGCCTCCCACCATCACCCAGGTGTCGAAGGCTCCGATCCGGGGGGCGGAGAGGGTGGCCAGGGCGTCGAGCGGATCGGTGGCGAAGTCGCGGGGGGAGGGATCGGCCAGCCAGTTGCGGAGCCAGGTTTCGGCCTGCCGGTCGGCCACCGTGCTCGATCCGGCCTGCACGAGATCGACGAGCAACCCCGTGCGAAACAGCCTGGGGGCACGGGGCTGGGCCAGGGCCAGGGCCTGGCTGAGTTCGGTGTCGCCGGCGGCCACGTCGCCGGCGGCGTACGCGACAAGCGCCGCGGCATAGGCGGCCTGGCTGCCGAGCGGCCCACCACCGGCAGGTCCCTTGAGCAGCCGGCCGTCGATGGCCTTGAGGGCGGCGGTGGCGCCGCGGGCGTCGCCCTTGGCGGCCAGGGCCTCGGCCTGCATCGCCAGGAGCCTGGCCCGCAGGACGGGTGGCCCGCCCCGGGCCCACTCCGCAGCCTGCGCGACGCTGCGGGGCACGTCCCGCATGCCGGCGGCCCGGTGGGCGGTGAAGGCCAGCGCGAAGGCCTCCTCGAGGGCCCGCATGTCTCCCTGATCGGCGGCGGCGTAGGTGGCCTCTTCGAAGAGCTTGGCGGCGGCCGCGGCCTGATCGGCGTCGAGGGCGATCCGGCCGAGCACGATCAGACCCCAGGCGGTGAGGGCGTGGTCGAGGTTGTTGCCGAGCACGAGGCCGCGGATGAGCAGCGGGCTGGCCTGGTCGGGCTTGCCCTGGGCCCAGAGGGCGGTGCCGAGGGCCACGTCGATCCAGGCCTGCGAGTAGTGCTGGGGCGGGGCGGGGCGGCGGAGGAGGCCGCGGGTGGCGGCGTCGAGGGCCGCGTTCTCGTGGGCCAGTTCGCCGAGCAGGGAGCCGGTGCGGTAGAGGGCGATCACCAGCGGCCGCATGATCTCCTGGGCCCGCAGCGGCCGGTCGTAGGGGGATGAGAGCACGCCCCCCCGCTGGAGCACGGCCTGGGCATCGGCACCTTGCTGCCGGATGGTCACCACCTCGGCGAGCGCCGCCGGCTGGGTGTTGCGTTCGCTGCGGCCCCAGCTGGCCACGCGGGGTCGCCGGGAGGCCTGGGGCGGGGCCGGCGGAAACCGCACCGAGAGCAGCCAGTTGGGGAGGGCTGCGGAGAGCACAAGTGCCTCTTCGTAGCGGGCCAGGGCGTCGCGGAGGCTGCCGGTCTCGAGGAGGCACTCGCCCACGAGCGTGGCCGAGGCGATCGAGTCGATCCAGCGGTCGGCCCCGAAGCGAACGCCACCGCGGTATTCGCCCTGGGCCAGTTCGAGGGCCGCGGGGTAGTCGCCGGCGGCCAGGGTGGCGAGCGTGGCGTCGTAGCCCGGGCCGGGCACGGTCTGGGCCGCGTCCGGCACACCGACGTTCGGGGGCAGCACCACCTGCCCCCATGCAGGGTCCAGGAAGGCGACCACGACGGCAAAGACGACGGCCCATCGCATGCCGCCGTTGTACCCGCCCCGTCGCCATCTCGCCTTCCGGAGCGGCTGGTTTTCCCGCCGGCCGCTAGCCGTAGCGGCGGGGGTTTTTTTCCCCCCCCCCC
>CAYRNG010000310.1:0-3310 GCA_964425395.1 uncultured Candidatus Kuenenia sp.
GATTCGACGCCGAATCGGTGAACGGAAAGCCGTTCTCAGCCTACTCTTACGATCCAGTGGACGGGGCCGGGATCGAACCGGCGACACACGGATTTTCAGTCCGTTGCTCTACCAACTGAGCTACCCGTCCGAGTGCTCATTGCTCCTAAGGTCGTACGGCCAGAAGGCCCGTTTGTCAATCAAACCGGGCTGATTCGCGGCCTTTTCAGGGCTTCAGGGAGCGAAGCGTGAGCCACTCGGCGGCGAGTGCGAAGCGGCAGTCGCTCGGCGGCATTGCTTCCCCGCAGCGGCCCTTCAGCCAACGGTGCCCTACGGCCGCCGCCGCGTCCGGCCCGGGGCAGCCACGAGCTGGGCGACGAGGATCAACCCAAACGCCGCCAGACCGAGCCCGGCGGGGCCGAAGCCTCGCATGAGGGCGGAGAACTTCTCGGGATCGATCTGCCGGACAACCGTCATCGCACCGCCGAACATCAGGCCGCCGATCGCCGCGAGTATCGCGGCCTGCGCCAGCGACCGGGCCGACCGCACGACCGCGTGCCAGGGCAGCCACTCGGCCAGCCGCGGCCCCATCGACCGCACCAGTTCCACGGCGCTGGCCCGATCGGCCACCAGCCAGGGGACGTCGTCGTCCCGGCGGCCGGCCGGAGCGGGCGGAATCGACGAATCTTGACTCGCCCAGCGGGCCAGCCAGGCCCGGCTGGGCGGTGGCTCCTCGGGCAAGGGCGGCGGAAGGCCCTTGGCCACCCGCCCTGCGGATCGGTTGCCATCGGCATGGGGAATCGCGGCGGGCACTGCCGGAGTCCAGCGACGCAGCCGGTCCACCACCTCGCCGGCCGATCGCAACCGGGCTGCCGGATCCTTGACCATCATCGCTTCGATCACCTGGCAGAACTCCCCGCTCAGCCCCGGCACAAGCTGCTGCACGGGCGGGGGAACTTCCGAAAGATGCCGCTGCATCTTCTCCCGGCGGGTGCCCCCGGGAAACGGCACCTGGCCGCTGACGGCGTAGTAGAGGGTGCAGCCCAGGGCGTAGATATCGGCCGAGGGCCCGACGTCGTCGGGCGCCCGGATCTGCTCCGGCGCGATGTAGTCCATCGTGCCCACTACCCGCCCGAGCCGGCTCGACTCCTCCTCCAGCTGCGAGCCCGCCAGGCCGAGGTCGAGCACCTTGACCCGCCCGTCGGGCATCACCAAGAGATTGCCCGGCTTGACGTCGCGGTGGACGAGCCCCTGCTCATGGGCGTAGGCCAGTCCGCGGGCGGCCTGGGCGATCACCGAGGCGGCCGTCACCTCGTCGAGCGGGCCCTGCTTGACGACATGCCGCTTGAGGTCGAGCCCCGGCACGAGCTCGGTGACGAGGTAATAGACCATCCCGTCGTAGCCGGCATCGAAGGCCCGCACCAGGTTCTCGTGGTCGAGCCGGCCGAGCATCCGCATCTCGCGGCGGAAGGCCGCCTCGCTGTCGTCGGTCGCCTTGGCACGGGGAAGCACCTTGATCGCCACCTCGCGGCCCATCATGGCGTGCTCGGCCCGGAACACCTGCCCCATCCCGCCGCGGGCCACCTCGTCGAGCACGGTGTACTGCCCGAGCCGAAATCGCCGCCGGCCAGCCAGGAGCTCCCGGGCCTGAAAGGCGGTCAGCAGGCCGTCCTGGACGAGCCGATCGGCGACCGCCTGATCCCACTCGCTCGCCGGGGCCACGGACCGATCCATCACCCCGGCCACGCTCGCCTCGGCGGCCGCTACCTGGGCCTCGTCCACGAGCCCGCTGGCCAGGGCGGTGTCGCGGAACCGGGGCCGCTCGCGACGAGGCTGTTCGACGGACATGCTCATACTCGTCGAGTCTACCAGTGGGGCCCACGCCGGCCCCCTGAGGGGCAGCCTCTCAGCCCCCGGCCGACCGCGAGAAGAGCTGCGGAAACCGCTCGTTCCAGGCGGCAGGCAGCGGGGCCTCGAGCGTCATCGGCCGGCCGTCGGCCGGATGGGCGAGGGCGAGCCGCGTGGCATGCAAGGCGATGCCGCCCGGAATCGGATACGGCAGCCGACTGCCGTAGAGCCGATCGCCCACGATCGGGCAGCCGCGGGCGGCCAGCTGGCTGCGGAGCTGATGGCGGCGGCCCGTCTGCGGCTTGAGCTCCACGAGCGAGACTTCCCCGGCCCGCTGCACGACGCGGGCCCGGCTGCCGGCCTGCTGCACGCTCGGGTCGAGGCTCGAGTCTGGATCTTTGACCACCAGCGTCGGCCCGTTGCCGGCGGGCCGCACGAGCCAGTCGTTCCACTCGACCCACTGGCCGAGCGGGGCGGGAAACCGGCCCGTCACGATCGCGGCGTAGTGCTTGCCGACTGACCGCTCCCGAAACTGCTCGGCCAGGCTGGCGGCCGCGGTCGGCGTCTTGGCCACGACGACGAGGCCCGAAACGGCTGCATCGAGCCGGCTGACGATCCCCAGGAAAGCCCCGGCTCCGGGCCGGGCCTTGAGCTCGTGAAACAGGCTCGGCCGGCCCGCCGGCGCGTTGGCCGTGGGCAGCCCGGCCGGCTTGACCACGGCCAGCATATGATCGTCCTCGAAGAGAATCTCCACCCGGTTCGCCTCCTACGACCTGCCCATGATGATGCCAGCCTCACCGCCGCGGGTCGTGCTGGCAAGCGGTTCGCCCCGCCGGGCCGAGTTGGCTCGCCAGGAGGGCTGGGAGGTCGTGGTGATGCCGCCGCCCGGCTCGGCCGAGGCGGGGGCCGCCCCGCGGGGGCCGGCCGAGCCGCTCGAGGCGTTCGTGATCCGGCTGGCGGTGGCCAAGGCGGGGGCGGTGATCTCGATGGGGGCCTCCGGGCTCGTGCTCGCCTGCGACACCCTCAGCGAGGTGGATGGCCTGGCCCTCGGCAAGCCCGCCGACGCGGCCGATGCCGCCCGGATGCTGCGGGCGCTCTCCGGCCGGCGGCACCGGGTGGTGTCGGGCGTCTGCCTCTGGCAGGCCGCCGGGCCGCCGGGCGAGGCTTCAGGGCCCCTGCCCCGCACGGCCCACGCCGAGAGCACCCTCTTCATGCCGCCCCTCTCCGAGGCCTTCATCGCCGGCTACCTGGCCACGGGCCTCTGGGAGGGCAAGGCCGGGGCCTGCGGCTTCCAGGATGGTCACGTGCCGCTTGAGCTCGTCGAGGGCAGCCCCTCGAACGTCGTGGGCCTGCCGGTCGAGCTCGTGCGGGAGATGCTGGCGGGAGGCTGAGAAAAAAAGGGGACAGTCCCCGCGGCGGGGCAAAAAAGGGGACAGTCCCCGCGGCGGGGCAAAAAAGGGGACAGTCCCCGCGGCGGGGGCAG
>CAYRNG010000311.1:0-5572 GCA_964425395.1 uncultured Candidatus Kuenenia sp.
GTCGCCCCCCCCCCGGGCCCCGCCCCCGCCCGCGGAAAACCCCAACCCCCGCCCCCCCCCCGGGGGGGCGGCAGCCGGCCCCTGACGGCCCGCCCCGCACACCCCTTCCCGACCACCCCTGTGGAGAAAATTGCCCATGACCGTCCCGAGCGATGAATCCCGGCAGCCCGGCTACACGTCGGAGGATCTCAAGCACCTCTCCGACCGCGATCACGTCCGGGAGCGGTTCGGGATGTACATCGGCGACAACACCTCCCGCGGCCTCCACCACCTGGTCTACGAGGTGGTCGACAACTCGATCGACGAGTGCATGGCGGGCCACGCCCGGCAGGTGAAGGTGACGGTCAACGTGGACGGCAGCGTGACCGTCGAGGACGACGGCCGGGGAATCCCGACGGGCGTCCACAAGCAGCTCTCCGAGGAGATGGACCGCGAGGTCTCGACGCTCGAGGGAGTGATGACCGTGCTCAAGTTCGGAGGCAAGTTCGAGAAGGGGGCCTACCAGACCTCCGGCGGCCTCCACGGGGTGGGCGTGACGGTGGTCAACTTCCTCTCGGAATGGTGCGAGGTGGAGGTCTGCCGCGAGGGGCATGTCTGGCAGCAGGAATACCAGCGGGGCGAGCCGACCGGCCCGGTCCGCACGATCGGCACCACCCAGCGGACAGGCACCAAGACCAGCTTCAAGCCCGACCCGCAGATCTTCCCTCAGACCAAGTTCACCTGGGACATCCTCGCCCGCCGGCTCCGCGAACTGGCGTTTCTCAACTCCGGCGTGCGGATCGAGTTCGCCGACGCCGCCAGCGGCAACGCCGAGACCTTCTTCTACGAACGGGGCGTCGAGGAATTCGTCGAGCACCTGAACAAGGCCAGTGACCCGGTCCATCCGGACGTGGTCACGATCAAGGGGGAGGCGGAGGGGGTCTCCTGGGACATCGCCCTGCAGTACACCAAGGAGTTCACCGAGAGCCTCCACAGCTACGTCAACAACATCTCGACGACCGAGGGGGGCACGCACGTCTCCGGCTTCCGGGCGGCGCTGACCCGGGCCATCAACGCCTACGGCAAGAAGAACGGGATGTACAAGGATCTGGTCCCCACCGGCGAGGACCTCCGCGAGGGGCTGACCGCCGTGATCAGCGTCCGGGTGCCCCATCCGCAGTTCGAGGGCCAGACCAAGACCAAGCTCGGCAACGGCGAGGTCGAGGGGATCATCAACTCGGCAGTCGGCGACCACCTGGCCAAGTATCTGGAGGAGAATCCCAAGAGCGCCAAGGAGATCATCAAGAAGGGGGAGCTCGCCGCCGAGGCCCGCGAGGCGGCCAAGAAGGCCCGGCAGCTGTTGCGGGAGCGGAAGGGGGCCCTCTCCGGCGGCGGCCTGCCGGGCAAGCTCCGCGACTGCACCAGCCGTGAGGTGGCCAAGTGCGAGCTGTATCTCGTCGAGGGTGACAGCGCCGGCGGCTCGGCCGAAGGGGGCCGGCTCCGCGAGTACCAGGCGATCCTCCCGCTCCGCGGCAAGATCATCAACGCCTACAAGAGCCGCGACGACAAGGTGCTTGCCAATGAGGAGGTCCGGAGCGTGATCTCGGCGATCGGGGCGGGCATCGGCCAGGAGGCCGACCTGGCCAAGCGGCGGTACGACAAGATCGTGATCATGACCGACGCCGACGTGGACGGCTCCCACATCCGGACGCTGCTGTTGACCTTCTTCTACCGGCAGATGTATCGGCTGGTGGCCGAGGGGCACGTCTACGTCGCCCAGCCGCCCTTGTTCCGGGTCCGGGCCAAGAAGAAGACCTACTACGTGCAGACCGAGGAGGAGATGAAGACCCAACTGCTCGACCAGGGGCTCGGCGACGGGGTGTTCCTGCCGGGCGACGGCCGGGAGATCGCCGGCGAGGAGATGCACAAGCTCTGCCGGACGCTCTCGGGCCTCGAGGATGCGCTCGTGGCCCTCGAGAAGCGGGGGGTCAGCCTCCGCGACCATGCCGGCCGCCGCGATCCGGCCAGCGGCCGGCTGCCGATGTACCACGTCTACTTCGGCGCCGAGGAGCACTGGTTTGCCAGTCGCGACGCCCTGGAAGCCTTCATGAAGGGTAAGGAGCAGGCTGCCGGCGGCGAATTGCCGGTGGGTCGAGCCGATGAAAACAAGCACGGCGGCGAGCCGGCCGCCAATGGGGCGGGCGGCCCGCAGCTGGTGGTCGTCGATCTCCACGAGGTGCGGAGCATCAACTCCGGCCTCAAGGAGCTCGAGAGCCTGGGCTTCGGGATCGAAGCCCTCCTGCCGGTCGATCGGACCGGCAGCGAGACCGCCCGCTACACGCTCAGGCGCGGGGAAAGCGAGATCGGCCTCGACGATCTCCGCGGCCTCCTGACGGCCGTCCGCCGGGCCGGCGAGCGGGGCCTGTCGATCACCCGCTTCAAGGGGCTCGGCGAGATGAACGCCGAGGAGCTCCGCGAGACCACGCTCGACCCGGCCAACCGGACCCTCTCCCGGGTCACGATGACCGACGCCGCGGCGGCCGACGACCTGTTCCGCGTCTTGATGGGGGAGAAGGTCGAGCCCCGGCGGGAGTTCATCGAGAAGCACGCCCTCGACGTCAAGAACCTGGACGTGTAGCAAAAAGGGGACATCCCCTTTGTTGCTCCTCCAGTTTCAGAACTCGTAGGTCCGGCCCGGCTCGGCCAGTTCCACGCCGGAGAGCTCGAGGGCCGCTAGCTCCGCCGCGATCGCCTGAGCATGGGCCGCCTTGCGATGGACCACGAGGGTCCGCACGCCGGCCGGAAGGCGGGCCACCTGGGATGCGAAGCTGGCCGGCGCGAGGTGGCCAGAGCGGTCGGCCAGGCCGGCGAGGGCCGCCGGGAAGCTGCATTCCAGGAACACTCCGCGGACGTTCGGCCGCCGGGTGAGTTCCTCCCAGACCCGCTCGGTCGGGCCGGTGTCGGCGGTGAAGGCCAGGCACGACTGGCCGTCGTCCACCAGCATCGCCAGGGTGTCGGTGCCGTGGCTGACCGGCACCGGCGTGATCCGGCAGCCGGCCCGCTCGATCGGCACCATCGGCTCGAGCAGGGTGGCCGAGAGGAACCGCTCCGCCGGAGTCGAGAGGGCGAAGAAGTCGGGCCAGATGCGGCCGTTAAAGAGATCCTTCCGAAGCGTCGCGAGCGTGCCGGCCGAGGCGAGCACCTCGACGCACTCGGGGCCGGGGGAGTGGACGTTCTCGACCAACAGCGGCAGGCTGGCGACGTGGTCGAGGTGGGCGTGGGTCAGGAACACGTGGCGGACCTGCCGCTGGAGCTCGAGATCGGCCTGGAGGCCGATCGAGCCGCCATCGATCACGATCCGCTCGCCGACGAGGTAGCTCGAGAGGAACTGCGGCCCCGGGCTGGGCGGCCCGCCGGCCGAGGGCAGCAACTGCACGCGCATGGGGAGCTCCGCGACAATTGGCCGGCCTGTCTGGCCGGCCCGGATCAGGGGGGCACTATACTCCGGGCCGAGTGTCCTCGCCCGGCTCGTGGCTCCCCATGACTCTAGTTCCAGCGGCATTGCCCAGCGGCAGCGAGGCCGGCGGCCGACGGCACCGGGTGCTCGTGGTGGACGACCAAGAGCTGATCGGCCGGTCGGTCGAGCGGCTGCTCGCCGGGGAGGCCGACGTCGAGGTCCACTTCCGCCAGACGGCCGCCGCCGCCCTGGCCGCGGCCCGGGAGATCCGCCCCACCGTGATCCTCCAGGATCTGGTGATGCCCGACATCGACGGGGCCGAGATGGTCCGCCGCTACCGGGCCTGGCCCGAGACCGAGCACGTGCCGGTGATCATGCTCTCGGCGGTGGAGGAGCCGGCGGTCAAGGCCGAGCTGCTCGCCGGGGGGGCCAGCGACTACCTCGTCAAGCTGCCCGACCGGCTCGAGTTGGCCGCCCGGGTGCGGCTTCACTCCGAGGCCCACGCCCGGCTGCTCGAGCGAAACGCCGCCTTCGCGGCGCTCGAAGAGGCCAATGCCGAGCTGGCCCGGGAACGGGAGCGTGCCGATCGGCTCTTGGAAGCGATCCTGCCCCGCGCGATCGCCGAGCGGCTCAAGGCCGCCCCGCAGGTGATCGCCGAATGGCACCCCGAGGTGACGGTCCTGTTCGCCGACCTCTCTGGGTTCACCGAGTTGGCTGGCCGGGAAGAGCCCCGGGAGCTGGTGGCCATGCTCGACGAGATCTTCGCGACCTTCGACCAGCTGGCCGCGGCCCACGGCATCGAGAAGATCAAGACGATCGGCGACGCCTGGATGGCGGCGGCCGGCCTGCCCGAGCCGCGGGCCGACCATGCCGCCGCGATGGCCGATCTGGCGATCGATCTGGTGGCCGAGTTTGGCCGCTTGGCGGCCCGCCGCGGGCTGGCGATCGGGCTGCGGGTGGGGATCCACTCGGGGCCGGTGGTGGCCGGCGTCATCGGCCGCGGCCGCTTCGCCTACGACCTCTGGGGCGACACCGTCAACCTGGCCAGCCGGATGGAGGCCCACGGCGAGCCGGGCCGGATTCACATCACCGCCGCCACCGCCGCCCTCGTGGCGAAGGCCTTCGAGACCGCGCCGCGGGGGGAGATCGTGGTCAAGGGCAAGGGGCCCGTGGCGACCGCCTTTCTCATCGGCCGCACGGGCGGCCGGTTGCCCGCCGACCCCGGAGCCTGATAATCCCCTGGTTCTTGCCAGAGCGTCGCCGCCGGAGTCGATCCATGCCGCCTGAGCCTCTCGCCGTGCCCCAGCCCGACATCCTGGGCCTGGCCGCCAGTCTGCCCCCCTTGGTCACGGCCGTCGCCCATCCCTGCGACGAGCTCGCGCTCGCCGGGGCTCTGGCCGCGGCCGAGCGGGGGCTGATCCGGCCGATCCTGGTTGGACCCACCGAGAAAATCCGCCGCCTGGCCGACGAATCCGGCCTCGACCTGGCCGGGGCGACGATCGACGACGTCCCCCACAGCCACGCCGCCGCCGCCCGAGCGGTGGAGCTGGTCCGCCGGGCCGAGGCCGGTGGCATCATGAAGGGCAGCCTCCACAGCGATGAGCTGCTCGGGGAGATTGTCAAAAAGGACACGGGCCTCAGGACCGCGCGGCGGATCAGCCACGTGTTCGTGATGCAGGTGCCGGGCTACGACCGGCTCTTGTTGGTCACCGACGCGGCGGTCAACATCGATCCCTCCCTCGAGGACAAGGCCGACATCGTCCAAAACGCGATCGACCTGGGCCAGGCCCTGGGCATTGCCAGGCCGCGGGTGGCGATCCTCTCGGCCGTCGAGACCGTGACCTCGAAGCTCCGCTCCACGCTCGACGCGGCGGCCCTCTGCAAGATGGCCGATCGGCGGCAGATCACGGGCGGCCTGCTCGACGGCCCCTTGGCCTTCGACAACGCGGTCTCGCTCGAGGCGGCCCGCACCAAGGGAATCGTCTCGGAGGTGGCCGGCCGGGCCGACATCCTCGTAGCCCCCGATCTCGAGAGCGGCAACATCCTCGCCAAGCAGCTCGAGTATTTTTCGGGGGCCACGGCCGGCGGAATCGTCTTGGGGGCGCGGGTGCCGGTGATCCTCTCGAGCCGGGCCGA
>CAYRNG010000312.1:0-2775 GCA_964425395.1 uncultured Candidatus Kuenenia sp.
TCGTAGTCGTTGCCCGAGGCCTGACCGACGTCGAGCTCGTGCTCGAACACGGTGCCCTGCCGCAGCCCGCAGACATACGCGCTCGAGACGTGGTGGAAGCGGCGGATGCCGGTCGCCCGGCAGAGGCCGAGCAGATGCCGGGTGCCGAGCACGTTGCTCGCGTAGGGCTCATCATCGCCGGACTGCCGATCGAAGACGAGGCTGGCCGCGGCATGCACCACCTGATCGACGTGGGCGGCGATCCAGTCGTGCTGGCTGCGGGACAGGCCGAGGCCTTCGGCTGAGAGATCCCCCTCCAGCACGACCGGAGCCGGCAGGCAGACCCCGGCCACCTCCTCCCAGTCCTGGAGCATTTCGGCGACCCGTTCGTTGGCGTCGGCAGCCTTGCCCGGCCGCACCACCACCGCCACGCGGCAGCCGGCGGCGGAGAGATCTCGCAGCAGCCAGCGGCCCAGCAGCCCGGTACCTCCGGTCAGGAGAATGGTGGATTCAATGCCTGCGGCCATGCGTGCTGCCTTCACTGCTGGCAGGCATCCAGCCGGCCAGGTTTCTTCTCAGGGTCGCCCAAATTACCAGACCTGACCCGGCGGCGGGGTGATGCAGGCCCGAAAAATCCGTTTTTTGGAGCAGGGACACCTTTTTTTCGTTCAAAAAATGTTTCTCGCTTCTTGAGAACCCCCTCAAAAGAGCTGGCATCCCGTTGTCGCAAACAGGCCATAAAAACGACCTTAACCATCCAGGCTCTTTATTTTGCCCAATTTCCAAGTCATCTTATTGGGTCGGTGGCCCCCGTCGCCGCCCTGCCCCGCACTCTTCTGGCCCGCTTTCATGCCGACCTTCACCCTGCTCACTGGAGCGACCGGCCTCCTCGGCCAGTATCTGCTCCACGACCTCCTCGAGCGGGGGTGTGACGTGGCGGTGGTCGTCCGCCCCTCGCGGGCAGCCGATGCCCGCAGTCGCGTCGAGGCGGTGATGGCCCGGTGGGATCGGCTTGCCGGCCGTTTTCTGCGGCGGCCGGTCGTGCTTGCCGGCGATCTGGCGTCCCCGGGTCTGGGCCTGTCGAGCGAAGACCGCCGCTGGGTCGGCCGCTCCTGCTCGTCCGTCCTCCACAATGCCGCCAGCCTGTCGTTCACCACAGGCGGCCCCCGCACCGAGGAGCCCTGGCTCGGCAACGTGACCGGCACCACGCAGGTGGTGACGCTGGCCCGGGAACTCGGGATCCCGAAGTTTCACCAGGTCTCCACGGCTTATGTCTGCGGCCTCAGGACCGGCCGGATCCTCGAGTCCGAGGGAGCCTGCGGCCAGCAGTTTGGCAACGACTACGAGGCCAGCAAGCTCGAGGCCGAAGGCATCGTCCGCTCAGCCGGCTTCCCGGAGCCCCCCACCGTGCTCCGGCCGGCGATCATCGTGGGCGACTCCCGCACCTTCTACACGAGCACCTTCCACGGCTTCTACACGCCGCTGCGGGTGATGGCGGCGCTTGTGCCGACGATGGCCGGCCTGCCACCGATCCCCGAGGCGATGTGGATGGCCGCCCTGGGCCTGGCCGGCGACGAGGCCAAGAACCTCGTCCCGGTCGACTGGGTCTCGGCCGTGGCGGCTCACATCGTCGCCACCCCCCGCTGGCACGGGCAGACCTACCACCTCACGCCGGCCAACCGGGTGCCCGTCCGGGAGATCGCCGCGGTCACCAAGGCCGCGATCATGGCCCGGCTCGAGCGAGACCAGGCCGGACAGCGGGCCGGACAGGAGCCCGCTCTGGACAGGCCGGCCGCCGTCGGCCTGCCCGACCACCTGGCAGACGCCTTCCGCGACCAGATGGCCACCTACATGGCCTACTGGCGGGACGACCCCGAATTCGACGCCACCAACACGGCCACCGCAGCCGGGCACCTCCCCTGCCCGGCCGTCGATGCCACCATGCTCCGCCGGCTGTGCGACTTCGCCATCAACGCCAACTTCGGCTGGCCGCGGCCCGCCGTCCCCCGCCCGGTGTTCGACGTCGAGCGAGACCTGGGTGCTGCCTCCCCGCCAGCGGCCACGCCCCCACGAGCCACCGCAACTCGGGCAGCCGGAGCGGGCGACGCTGCGGCCCTGCTCGACGTCTCGGGGCCCGGCGGCGGCAGCTGGTCGCTCCAGCTGGCTGATCCCGGCCGTCCCGCCCCCCGACCCCGGCTCGGCCTCCCCGAGTCGGCAGCGGCCCGGGTGCATCTCTCGAGCCACACGCTCGCCGAGATCCACCGCGGCCTGCTCACGGCCGCCGAGGCGTTTCGGCGGGGCCGGCTGGTCGTGTTCTCGGCCAATGGCCACGCGGCTGACCTCGTCGCCGCCATCCAGCAGATCGCCTCCCCGGCGGAGGGCTCCGGAGCATGATCGCCCCCGGCGTCATGGCGAGCGACGACGAGCCGCTGCCGCGGGGAGCCAGTTCCCCGCCCGGCAGGGCCACGAAGGGCGTGGCCGTCGTCGGCATGGCCTGCCGGCTGCCGGGCGGCGACTCGCTCGACGCCCTCTGGGATACGATCCTCACGGGCCGCTCGCTCGTGGCCCCGATTCCCGCGGCCCGGCTCGACCGCGAGCTGCTCTTCGACCCCGTGCCGGGGCAGCTCAACAAGACCTACGCCGACATCGCCTGCCTCCTCGACCGCTGGGGGCCGCGGCCCGACAGCCGGCTGCCGCACGCCCTCAAAAACCATCCCGAGCCCGCCTTCTCGACCGCCTGCGACGTGGCCCTCGAGGCGGCGGCGAACGCCGGCTTCGATCCGTTCGACATGCCCT
>CAYRNG010000313.1:0-8768 GCA_964425395.1 uncultured Candidatus Kuenenia sp.
CGTCGCCGTGATGTCGCCCGTCAGGTTCGAGCCCGTGACCGTGATCTCGGTCGTGCCCGAAACCGTGCCGTAGGTCGTCGTCACGCCCGCAAGCGTGCCGGACGTCGCGATCGTCGGCACGGCCGTCTGATCCACGGTGAACACCGTCCCCGACCGGAAGTCGGTGAAGGACGATGTCGTCACCACCCAGTTGGCCGGATCGGCGAGCACGGCCCGGATCTGGGCCGGCGTGCCCGTGACCGTGCCGAGGTCGGCCAGCCGGCGGCCCTGCCCCTGCGGGTCGTCCGCTGCCAGGTCGAGCGAGAAGGCGGCATTCCCGGCCGCCAAGGCCTCCGGCAGGTATGACGTCTGGGTGGTCGTGGCCCCCTCCGTCAGGAAGGGCCGCGTCGAAAAGCCGGCGATCCAGTTGCTCGCCGAGCCGCTCGTGGGGGCCGCCCCCTGATACGCGAAGAGATTGTCGCCGGCGGTGCTCATGCCGAAGTTCGAGGTCGTGACGTCGAACAGGCCGTCGGTCGAGAAGCCGCCGCCGCCGACCACATAGGCCCACCGCTGGCCGTCGATGTCGCCCGGCTCGAAGTCGTATTCGAGATACTCGAACACCGTGCCGGCCGAAAACGGCTGCGTGAACGTGATCGTGCTCGCGCCCTCGCCGCTGCCGAGCGCCGTGCCGCTCCACGGCTTGTCGGTGATCGTGAGCGTGGTGCCCGCGATCACGTCCCGGAGGAGCACGAACGACACCGCGTCGGGGGCCGCGGGCTGGTAGCCCATGAAGGCGATGTCGCCCAGGGCCAGTTGCGTGAAGGCGACCTCGAGCGTGCCCTCGAAGGCCGCCGAGACGCTGTTCTGGAAGCCCGTCACGCCGCTGAAAACGGCGACGATCCCCGAGTAGCTGCCGCCGGGAATCGTCGCGGTGGAAAACGAGAACGAGCCGCCCGTGATGCTTCCAGACGCAAGGAGCGTACCGGCGGCGCCGCCGGCCCGGATTTCGATTGTGCCGGACGGCGAGTCGTCGCCGTCGCCCGTGACCGTGCCCGCGAACGTCACGGTGTCGCCGTAAGCCGCCGTCAGTGGCGAGATCTCGGCGAGTACCGTGGTCGTCACCGCTCCCTGCGGCGCGACGACAAGATCCTCGCCGAAGGCCTCCGACACGCTCGGATTAAACAGATTCGCCGAGGCGTTGCCGTCGGGAATGTAGCGGGCCGTGATTTCCGTGTAGGTGCCAAACGGCACCGCCGCCGTCGGGAAGATGGCGGTGATCGTGGCCGAGGTGCCCGAAAGCGGGGCCGTGGCCAACAGCACGTTGCCGCTGCGGAACTGGACGACACCGGTCGGGGCGTCGCTGCCGCTGTTCGCCTCGACCTTCGCCGAGAAGGTCACCTCCTGGAGGAAGTCATCCGTGGTGGCCGACGTGATCCCGGTGACGGTCGTGGTCGTGTCGATGCCCGCCCGCGGCACGAAGGCCAGCCCGCGGAAGGCGTAATTGGCCCCGGCCTCGACCGGCGTGGCGGAGTTGATGTTCGCGGCGGTCCCCGCGAGGGTGCCCCCTGCGCCGCTCGAGTCCACGATCATCGAAATGCCGCCCGTGCCGGCCGTGGCGCTCGAGACATAAAGCGTGACCGTGCCGTCGCCGCCGACGAAGCCGGTGATGCCGCTGGCCGCGGCCACGCTCACGCTGCCGCGATCGACCCAGCTCGAGCCGGCATCGTCGGCGACGTAGGAAAGCTTCGTGACCGCGGAGAAATCAGTGGCGTAGATCGTGTCGAAGCCGGTGTTGCCCCAGCTCACCGCCGGGTCGAGGTCGGCGAAGAAGAACGACTGCCACCGCGCACCGCCGATCTCCGGCAGGTTGACGAGCGGCTGGCCGCCGGTGGTCGGCAGGCCGGTGCCCACCTGGTAGATCGATCGACCGGTCGGGTTGGAGCCCGAGGCCGCGAACAGGTTGCCGTCGATCGCGAGCACCTGCCGCATGTTGGGATTGGCCGGCGGCGAGGCCAAGAGCCCGGTCAGGCTCGTGCCGTCAGCAGTCACGTGCCGCACGCCGCCGGTGTCATTGAGGCCCGCTCCGGAGAGCCAGAAGTTCGAGCCGTCGTCGGTGGCCACGCTGCGGAAGTCTTCGCTCGTGAACACGCCCGCGAAGCCGCGGCTGGTATCGACCACGCCATCCGCACCGACCGACCCGATCACGCGGGGCACGTTCGCCGGGACGGGGTTGGCACTACCGGCCGCGGCCCGGTAGCCGCCGAAGGTCACGCTCCGCCGATCGGCCGCCAGGGCGAGGATGCCGTTGTTGGGGTTCGTGCCCAGCGTGAGGGCCGCGTCGCCTGCGGCCGCCACCGGGATCTCCTGGACGAGCGTGCCACCCGGCGTGAACTCGACGAGCGCCACCGAGTCGGCGTTGACGCCGAGCGTCGTCGTGCCGTCGCCCACCCGGAGCACGAGCAGGTTGCCGGGCGTGAAGGCCCGCGGGGTGACCACGAGATCAGTCGCCGCCACGGCTGAAATGCTGCCGTCGAACGTGTCGCCCACGAGGAAGTAGGCGGCGACGCCCGAGTAGGTGCCGATGGCGAGCGACGCGGCCGTCGCCGTGAACGTGCCGCCGGCCCCCAGCTCGGCCGACGCCAGGAGCGTGCCGGTCGGGCCACCGGAGCGGATCTCGACGGTGCCGGTCGGAGTCTCGGCCGAATCGACCGCCGCCACCGTGCCGGCAAACTCGACAGGCGTGCCGAATTCCACCTGCGATGTGAAGGCGTCGAGCGTGGTCGTGGTGGCGATCAGCGGAGTCTCGAGCGTCGTGAACTCGAGTGTCTCGGAATAGCCGGCGATCTCATCGGCGTTGATCGCGAACGTTCGGTAGACGTACGTGGTGTCGAGGGCGAGGCCCGAGGCCGTGGCGGCAAAACTGCCCAGGCCCCCTGCGGCCGCGTCGAACCGGCTCACGCCGGCCGCCCCCAGTTCGAGCACGCCGCCGAAGTCGGCCGCCGCCACGAGCACGCCGCGGGCTGTGACCTCGCGGCCGCCGCCGCTCACGACCGCTCCACCGAGCGTGGCGGAGGTGCCCTTCACCACCGTCGGCTGGGCGCCGGTGACGATCGGGGCCTGGGCGGTCAGCGCGGTGCCCGTAACGGTCACGTCCTGAAACCGCCAGTTGCCGGTTCCCGCATAGGGATTGCCACCGGTATCAGACCGAGCCCGATGGTAGGCCAGGTTCGCTCCGGCATTCAGTCCGAGGCCATCGCTGAATGCCACCGGCGAGAAGATCGACACGATCCGGACGCCGAAGTCCGGGTTGTCGGCGGCCCCCGCCACCTCGGCGAAATCGACCTCGAACGAGTAGTAGTTTTCACCCGGGGCGATGCCGCCGCCGTTGTTCCAGAAGCCGGTCGTCCACGTGTCGCCGCCATCGAGCGTGTAGTCGAGCTGGGCCCAGCGGGAGGCGGTGTTCGAGGCGTAGTGCCGGAAGGAGAGCACGATGTCCTCGTAGCCGACCGTCGGCACCATGATCTGCGGGCCCGCGGTGCCGCTGCTCGCGTTTTGGGCGGGAAACGTCGTCACCCGCCAGGCGCCGGCGGTCGAGTGCTGGGTGGTGCCGCCCACGAGGCTGGCCGTGCCCGTACCGCCGGCCGTGCTCGTGGTACCGTTGAAATCCCAGAACGCGATCGGCCCCTCGGCCGTGGCGAAGGTGGCCACGTCGCCGTAGGTCGTGCCCGCGCCGGTGGTGGCGTAGGCCCGGAAGGAGTAGCCCGTCAGGGCGGAGAGCCGCGACGCGACCGCCGTGTAGCCCCCCTGGCCGGCCGCCGCCACGACCTTCGTCACGCCGGTGCCGTCGAGCTGCGGCGCGGGGTTGACGGCCGTCATCGCGAGCACGAAGCCCCGCTCGAGGATGTCGCTGCCGGCCGTGGCCGTGCCGGCGAGCGTGGCGGTGAAGCTCGTGAGGCCGCTCGCGGAGGGCGTGGTCGCGACGGTTGCCGAGCCGGCCGTCGTAAACGCCTCGGCCGCCGTATAGCTCGTGCCCTCGGCGTTGGTGGCGAACGCCCGATAGTTGTAGGTCGTCAGCTCGCTGAGGCCCGAGACGCCCACGGTGAACGTGCCCGTTTCGAGCGCCGCCGCAGGCACGACGGTCGCCCCAGGGGCACCCACGACGAGCGCCTCGCCCGCGAGCGTGGCCGAGTAGACGATGCCGACGGCCGTGAGCGGGCTGCCGCCGTCGGAGGCGACGTTGCCGCCGAGGGTGGCGGCGGAGCCGGTGACCGCGGTCGCTGTCGGATCACTCACCGCCGGCGGGTTCGCCGAGGCGAGCGTCGTGAACCCCGCCTCGGAGGAATAGGCGGTGAAGCCGGCGTCGTTCGTCGCGTAGGCCCGGAACCGGTACGCCGTGTTCACCTCGAGGCCGGTGGCCGAGACGGTGAACGTGCCCTCGGTCGCCGTGTCGGCCGCGACGGTCGCCACCCCGGGCTCGCCCGGGATGAGGTCGCCCACGAACGACGCCGGCGCGACCACCACACCGCGGGCCGAGAGCGGCGCGAAGCCGTCGGCATCGACCGTCCCCCCGAGCACTGCCGAGCGGGCCGTCACGAGCGTGGACGTCGGGGACGACACGGTCGGGAACGTGGCGGGGATCGCCGTGCCCGAAAACGTCACGTTGTCGAACCGCCAGGTGCCGGTGGTGGCGTAATTGCCCGTCCCAACTCCCGGCGTGCCGTCAAAGGTGGCCTGGGCGTTCGCCCGCATGTAGGCCTCGTTCGCGCCGTAAGAAAGAGTCGTGTTCTGGTTGAATGCTTGCGGCGAGAAGATCGACACCACCCGCACCCCGAAGTCGGGATTGTTGCGGGCGGCCGTCACGCTGCTGAAATCGACCGAGAACGAATAGAACGCGTCGTGCGGCGAGAGCCCGCCATTGTTGTTCCAGAAGCCGGTGGTCCACGTCCCGCCGCCATCGACGGTGTAATCGACCTGGGCCCACCGGGAGGCCGTCCCCGAAGCACGATGGTCAAAGCTGAACGTCAGGTTCTCGTAGCCTGCGGAACTGACGAGGAACTGCACGCCCGCCGTACCGCTCCCGGTGCTTTGGCCGGGATAGTCTCGCGTGTTCCAGCCTTGCCCAGGATTTCCGGTCGCGAAAGCCTCGGTCGTTCCGCCAATCAAGCCAGCCGTTCCCTCGCCCGTCGATGGAACGAGCGTGCTCGCGTCGAAATCCCACTGCGTGATCGTCGTCGCCGAGAGCAGGGCCCGCCCTTCGAGCGGCTCGAACCGGGCGAGCGTGTGGCGGCGGCGGGATGCCAGCCGCTGCCGGCGGACGGCCCGCCAGGCGTCGCCAGAGCCAAACCGGGGGCGAAAGAGCTGCCGAAGCATCGAGGAATTCTCCGTGTGAGATGCCGAAACGTGGAACGAGATGCTACCAAGAAGATGTGAGGGCTTCGTGACCCTTGTGTGAGAAACTCATGAGCCCGGGGTTCCGAGCCCCTGCATCCGAGCACCAACCAGAGCACCCTGCCCAATCCTCCCAGCCTTTCATCGCCCAGGCAGCGGCTCCGCCAGCTCCACGATCCAGATGCAGGTCCGCTGCGGATTCTTAGGGTCGTGGACTGAAAAATCGTTGTCGTTGACGATCGCCACCCGGCGGTCGTCGAGCACGGCGAGCCCTTCGAGCTTGATAAGCCCCTCGGCCTCCGCGTCGCTCTCGGCCGCCGGCTCGCTGGTGCCGCGCGAGGCTGGGCTCGCTGAGCCTCTGCCGCCCAGCCCCTCCGTCGCCTCGCTCCACATTTGCCGGCGGGCGGCCGTGAGATCGGCCACGAGCGTTTTCTTCACCGGCGCGACACCCGCCGCGGAGAGGTCGCGGACGGTGTCGATGAGCGTGCCCGAACTGCTTTTCTTGCCGGTCGGCTGCCAGCCGAGCGTGTCGGTGGCGGCGGCCAGGTCGGCGAGGTAGAGCCGGGCCAGGCCGGTGTCGTCCTGCTCGAGCACGAGCAGCCGGTCGGCCCCCACCGCCGCGATCGCGCAGAGCTTGCCGTCTTTGGGCGGGGCCCCGCGGGTGAGGTAGTCGGGATCGGCCGGGTCGCCAAGCCGGTAGACATGCTCGGCCACGGGCCGGCCGGCCGCCGGATCGAAGGCCAAGAGCCGCACGTTACCCGTCTTTTTGGCCCGCTTCGCGGCCTCTTCGTCGACCCCGTCGAGCGGGCTCTGGAGGATCGCCCACAGCCGGGAGCCGTCGGCCGCCAGGGCCAGCCCCTCGAAGCCGCGGTTGTCGCGCCGCAGCCCGTAGGCGGCCGGCAGCACGGGCTTGATCTCGCCGTCCGCTCCGGCGAGGGCATGTCCCTCGGGCACGTAGCGGGCCACGAGCCGCCCGTCGGCCCCGAGATGCAGGAGCGAAGGCCGGTATTCCTCGGCCACCCAGAACGTGCCGTCGGCCATCGGCACGAGCCCCTCCGGGTCGATGCCGTTGGGGTCGGCGTCGATCACTGTCGTGCCATCGGCCGCGAGGACCGCCTCGTCGCGGCCGATGGCGTTGGGCTTGCCCGAAAGGGGCGTTCCCGAGCGGCCCGCCAGCGGCACGATCCGCGCCACGGTGGCCTTTTCACCACACTCGATAAGCACGAGCGCCGGCACAAACTCCGGGGCCAAGAGCGTGCGGAGTTTCTTGCCCCCGGTCTTGACCGTGCCGTTGGGGCCGCGATCGGTGAGCGACCAGAGCCGCAGCCGCTTGGGATCGGCGGCATCCGGGGCGAGGGCCAGGTCGCTCAAGCCGCCGAGCCTCACGCCGCCCGAGAGTTCCACCTCGGGCAGGCTCAAGGTCTTGACGATCCGCCAGCCGTCCCGCCGGCCATCACGGTTCGCTGCCGGCTCCTCGGCCCCGGCCGACGCGAGCATGAATCCCGCCAGCAGGGTGGCGATGCCCGCCGCCTTGGTTCGGAGGAGGCGGGCCGGGAAGCGAGCCCCCCCAGGCGACGACATCTCAGACTTCAGCACGCAGTCCCCCTGCCTCACGGAATCACACCGGTTTGTTCACCGCCCGCCCGCGTGATCAGCGCCGCGAAGGTCCGCAGATCGATGTCTTGGGCTAGGAACCGGGTCGAGGTGTCGCCGAACACCGCGCACATGCCCCCGTTGTGAAACGAGTAGCACTCGCCGTCGTTGGTGGCGTTCATCGGCATGCCGGCATTCGGAGCGGCCCCCTTGTTGCCATTGGGCAGGATCGGGTCGAGCTTGAAGGGGCCGAGGCTGTCGGCCCAGCCGACGCACTGGTTGACCTCGGGCGCCGGCCCCGAGCGGGCTCCGCCGGCGGTCATCTGCATGGTGCCCGCCTTGTAGACGAACGGTCGACCCGCCGCCTCCACCACCAGCAGCGTCTTGGTGAGGCCGTCGGTCACCTGCCGCAGCCGGGTGACGCGGTCTTTGTCGAGGATGCCCTTGGTGTTCTCCGCGTTGCTGACCGGATAGGGGTCGGGCGAGAAGATGTTGCGTTTGACCCCCGTCATGACCTCATAGTCGCCGACTGCCGGCACCTGCCGGAGCATCGCCAGGGCTGGCCGGGCACTGTCGCTATCGGGCGACCGCGGCACCGTGATCGGAGCGACCATCCCCGGGCCGCTCGGGCAGCGAAACACCGCCACGCTTTGCAGCGCGATGCCGAGGTTTGAGTCGGGGGGCACACCCAGGCCCGCCGCGACGGGCGTGGCGGGCTGGCTATTCGACGTGGCGTCGAACCAGTGCTTGGCCCAGGAATACTTCTCGATCGTGTTGCTCTCCTCGAGAAACGGCATCACGAGCACCCGCCAGGAATGCTCCCGGCGGGACGGGTTGCCGACGGGGGCCGTTGGGAAGACGCTCGTCCGGGCGGCGTCGGTCGTGTAGCAGGCGGCCGGAAAGTACTTCCGCGTGTCCATGCAGACGTGAAACGCCAGGCCGATCTGCCGCATGTTGCTCATGCACTGGGTGCGGCGGGCGCTCTCGCGGGCGCTTTGCACGGCCGGCAGGAGCAGGCCGATCAGGGTCGCGATGATCGCGATCACGACCAAGAGCTCGACTAACGTAAAACCATGTAGGGGCCGGGAGAAAGGCGTACCTTTCTCCAAAGCGTGAAGTTTTTCCCGACCCCCGACACGGAGTTCGAGAAGTCGGTCGGCAGCGGGCCGATCGCGCCCGACCATCTGCAGGGATCGCAATTCCAAGGCGGTCACCGGCGGGACTCCCTCCACGCGCACGTTCACCATTGCCTTAAAGATGAATCCTGTTGAGTTGCGGGGAACGCGTTGCACGAATGCGCGGAGCATAAGCAGCTTTGATGAGCATTTGATGAGGAGGATTGTGAGAAATTCGTGAGTTCACCGCCGCGGTGAAGATTCACAGCCGCAGTGAAACATTTTGGTGAATCGGGCTGGCTGGGCTCCGCGGCTGCGGCACTCGCCGCCGGCGGCCGCCACCACGATCGCCCCGGTTTTCCAAGTGCTTCCCGGCTCTCGCGGCACCCCTCATCAAAAACACATCCCCTCCGGCATGGGCTTCGCTACTGCTTTTCGGCGTCGGAAATCGCCCGCTCCATCACCACCGACTGCCCCGCGTCCCGACACACCTGATCGGTTATGGCCCCTCACAAAAAGGTCTCTCCCATGGTCATGAAGTTCCGGCTCTCCCATCTCCTCGGCCGCCTTACCGTCGGCACCGCCGCCGCCATCGCCGGCTTTTCCGCTCTGCCCGCCTCGGCCTCGGTCCTGATCACCGAGGTCAACTCCAACGGCACCGGCGGCGACTTTTTTGAGCTTTACAACTACGGC
>CAYRNG010000314.1:0-1782 GCA_964425395.1 uncultured Candidatus Kuenenia sp.
CGCGGGGAGGCAGGCGTCACGCGCCGCAGTGCCCAGCAACTCGTCTTCCGAGCTGGCTGCCGATCCGCGTTCCAGAGCCCACTGGCTCCCGGATGCGTCTCGGATTGATCAACCTTTCTCCGCCGCCGGCACCGCGGGCAAGGGGCCGGGCAGAGGGACAAGCAAGGCCCGCTGAATCCCGCACCGGACACGTGGCCTGAGGCCGCGCCGCCGGTCAGGGCACGGCGTCGAGGGCCAACAGCCGGCCGGCCGTGCGAAACACCATTCGGCCGCCGACGACGGCGGGCGTGGCCCGGCAGGGCTCGCCCAAATCGGTGCGGCCGAGCACCTCGAAGGCCTCGCCGGCCCGGATGGCAACCGCCTCGCCGTCCACCGACACGTTCCGCACCGTGTTTCCCACGGCGATCGGCGAGGCGTAGTAGCTGCCCCCGACCCGGCCCCGCCAGACAGTCTCGCCCGTGGCGGCCCGCACGCAGGTGACCACGCCCCGATCGCCCCAGAGATAGACCAATTCCCCCACGCACAGCGGCGTCGGCACATAGGGGGCGATGCTCCGGTCGAGCGTGTAGGCGACCTCGGGCTGGCCGTCCGCCGGCGGGGGCCGCACCGCCACGAGCGTGTTGTCGCCGCCTCCGTCGCCGCTGGTGCCGATCACGAGATCACCGGCGATCACCGGCGAGGAGACCGTCCGCTTGGGCAGACAGCGCCGCTCCCAGAGCACCTGTCCGGTGAGGCCGTCGATCGCCGTGACGCCGTGGCCCATGCTCGTGAGCAGCACGACCGCTGGAGCCTCCCCCTCCGCGTCGAGCACCAGCGGCGTGGCGTAGCCCGCCCGAGACACCTCCCGCTCACGCTGCCACCGCTCCCGCCCGGTGGCCGCGTCGAGGCCGAGGATCCGGCTCGAGCCATCCTGGTCGTCGGGCACAATCACGACATCGCGGCAGACCGCCGGCGTGGCGGCGAAGCCGTGCTGGGCCACGAAGGGGCCGAGGTCGACGTGCCAGCGGGGCCGGCCCTCGTGGTCGAGGGCCTCGATGCTCGATCCCGCCTGAGTGCCCCACATCCAGTAGACGCCCCGCTCGTCCGCGGCCACCGATCCCGAGGCCGAGCTGTTCTGGGCGTGGTGGCGGTCGAAGGGCCCGGGAAAGTCGTGCTTCCAGAGCAGGCGGCCGTCGGCCAGGGCGTGGCAGGTGACCGACCGCAGGCCCGCCGTGGCATCGGCCGACGCGGTGTAGACCCGCCCCTCCCAGACGACCGGCGACGCATTGCCCGTCCCGGTGAGCTCGGCCGTCCAGGCCCAGTCGGCGTCGGTCCAGCTGACCGGGAAGCGGGCCTCGCCCCCCTGCCCCGCCCCGGCCACGCCCCGCCATCGCGGCCAGGGCTCGGCCGGCGACTCTGCCAGCCCATCGACAGCCGCCCCAGCCGCCAGCAGCAACGCCGCCAGGCAGCGGACGGCCACGGCGAAAGCCTGGGGAGGGAAACCGCGGGGGGGCATGAAGACCTCCGGAAAGGTGGCCGCAATATACACGCTCTTTGCCGCCGGTCCGCCGCCGGCAAGACCGGGCCGTGGCCCCAGCGCCGACCCGCCGGCAGCGGTAAATCCCGGCTCAAATCAAGCTTGTGCCGGCCGGCCGGGCCTGCGACTTTCCCCAGGCCGACGGGTGGCTTGAGGCCGCTCGTCGTCCCCCCCAGGAAGTCTCACCCATGCGCACGCTCATCCTGCTCGGTCTCGTCGTCGGCGGCCTCGTCGTAGCCGGTGCGATCCACATCTCGCAGTCGAAC
>CAYRNG010000315.1:0-3791 GCA_964425395.1 uncultured Candidatus Kuenenia sp.
GGAAGTTGCGCGCGGCGATGGTGTCGGCGTCGGCGCCGCACACACCCAGGGGCGATTTGGGCGTGATCCGGCAGGGCCCCATGTGGCAAATGCGGCAGCAGAGCCCCCGCACGCCGAACTTGCAGTGGTTTTTCTGGGTTTCGAAGCGGGTGAAACAGGTGGCCACGCCGTCTGCCTCGGCCTTGGCGATGCATTCCGCGCTCGCGGCGTCGCAGGTCAGATCATCGGGCTTGGGCACTGGTGTGTCGCGTGTTGGTTTGGTCATCTTCAGTCCTTGTCACGGGCCGCTTTGGGCGTTTCAGTGAGCGGGAAGTCCGTGTCCGCGCCCTTTCGCGGATGTCTGGCGCATGTACTAATGGGTATGTCCGTGGCCCGACTGCGTCGTGTGTCCGGCCAGGGCAGGACCTGGAGAGTTCGAGTCGGGCATGGCCAGTCCTTTACAGCAGGGCCAGCAGGGCGTCCACGCTCTGCCAGACCGGATTGTTGGGCGGGAGCGCATGCAGGGGGTGTCCCTCCTCGGCCAGGGCCGCGAGGTCCTGGTCCCAGGGCAGGGGCAGGAGCAGGTCGGCCTGGATGGTTGTCTGGAGTTCACGGGCATAGTCCGGGGGCGAGCCATCGGCGGTGCGGTTCACCACCAGGGCCAGCCTGCTGTATTCCAGGCCCATTTCCAGGGCCAGGGAGTGGATGCGGGCCATGGTTTCCAGGCCGCGCCTGGACGGGTCGGCCACCAGCACCAGCAGATCGCAGCGGGGCACGAGCCGGCGGGAGAGGTTCTCGACGCCGATCTCGGTGATCGCGTAGCGGTTGCCCTGCATCGCCATCGCCCCGTTGGGCTTGAGCGAGACGGTCCCCACCATGGCCCGCACGCCGCTGCCGGCATGGGCCAGCATGTTGCCGTCGTTGCGACCCTCGACGTAGATCACCTCCTGCCCCTTCACCTCGTCGGGAGCCAGGAAGTAGAGGTACACGCTGAACGGCTCGTGGCGGATCTTCGCGAAGATGTACTGGTGCTCGCCGAGCTTGCCGTCGATCCGCTCCCGCTTGACGACCGTGGCGGAGTAGTCCTTGATCGTGGTCCGCAGCTGGGCCAGGCCGCGGTTGGCCAACTCCAGGGCCGGCTCGAGCGGATGAGCCCCGACCGTGGCGGCGGTGGCCTCGCCGGCGCCGACGTTGCCCTGGGCGACGTCGCCGGCAGGCTGGAGGCCCGGGCCGGGCAACGGCTGGGCGGAGGCCGGGCCGCCGCAGAGCGGGGCGACTGCCAGGAGGATGAGCGGGGCTCCGCGGAAGCCGAACAGGCCGGTCGCGAGGCGGGTGAGCAGGTTGTTCGTCGAGCCGGCCATCGATCCCTCCGTGGATCCGCTGAAAGGTGGAACGTCGAGCGACGAAATCCCCGCGGTCCTCGTGACCACGTTGAATCGGGTATCGCCGCCGGCGACCGGGCTTCGTGAGCCAGGCCGCCTGAACCGGCACCGCCCGCAGAACCGTGCTGACCGGCCGCGGGAGGGAACGGGTGCTGCGACTCTAGCGGTGCCCCACCGCCGCCACCACCCCATTTGGCCGGGAAAATTGCGGCCCAAGCGGCAGTTTTCCGGGCTTCGGGCCGGCCGTGCTTGTGGCCAGGGGCCGGGGCAACCATGCTGCAAACGACGTCCCCGCCCCAGCTGCCTGCCCTGCCGCTCCGGTTCCCGATGGCCGACACGACGCTCGTGCACCAGAGCCCCACCCTCGAGGTGGCCCGGATCGAGTCGCTGCCCTTCGGGGAGCATGCCTACGTCGTTCGCCGGCCCGACTCGGCCGACTGCATCGTGGTCGATCCGGGCTTCGAGCCCGACGCCATCGCCGCCTGGATCGACCGCCACGGGCTCGAGCCGCGGGCGATCCTCCTCACCCACGGCCACTCCGACCACATTGCCGGCAATGCGTTTCTCAAGGACCGCTGGCCCGAGCTGCCGATCCTGATCGGCCGCCACGACGCGGCCAAGCTCGGCGACCCGGAGGGCAACCTCTCGGCCCCCTTCGGCCTGGCCCTCACGAGCCCGCCGGCCGACCGGCTCCTCGCCGATGGCGAGACGGTCACGGTGGCCGGCCTCGAGCTGGTCGTCCGCGAGATCCCCGGCCACTCGCTCGGCCACGTGGTGTTCGTGCTGGCGGGTGAATCGCCGCCGGTGGTCCTGGGGGGCGACGTTTTGTTTCACGAGGGGATCGGCCGCACCGACTTCCCCGACGGCGACTTCGCCGCCCTGGCCGCGGGGATCCGCCGCCATCTTTACAGTCTGTCCCCCGCCACGCTCGTCCTGCCGGGCCACGGCCCCACCACCACCATTGGCCACGAGCGGCGGCACAATCCCTTCGTGCCGGCCGAGGCGTCGGATTGACCATGCCGGCCGCGACCCTCCAAGATGCCCCCATGCTCTCGCCCGCCGACATCCGCGATCGCCCCGTCGAGCCGCAGCTGGCCGACCGGAGCCGGTCTCCCGTCTGCCAGGCGGCGGGGCTCGGCCTGGCGGCGCTGGCCCGGCTCCTGGCCGGGGCGAGCGTCCGCTGGATCGCCAGCCAGCCCGACACCTGCCAGCGGGTCTACTTCGCCAACCACACCAGCCACCTCGACGCGCTGGTGATCTGGGCCTCGCTGCCCCGGGCCATCCGCGAGCTGACCCGGCCGGTGGCGGCCAAGGACTACTGGTCGCGGGGGATCGTCCGCCGCTGGCTCTCCCAGGAGGTGTTCGACGCGATCCTCATCGACCGCACCGACATCAAGGTCCACCAGAGCCCGGTCGATATCATGCTCCGCGAGGCGGGCAGCGACCGCTCGCTGATCGTGTTTCCCGAGGGGAGCCGGAGCATCAGCGGGGAGGTGGGGGAGTTCAAGAGCGGCCTCTACTACCTGGCCAAGAAGCGGCCGGAGCTGGAGCTCGTTCCGGTCCACATCGACAACCTCAACCGGGTGCTCCCGCGGGGGGAATTCCTGCCGGTGCCCCTCCTCTCGTGCATCAGTTTTGGGCCGCCCTTGTGGCTCGAGCGGGGCGAGGCGAAACTCGATTTCCTCGCCCGGGCCCGCCGCGCCGTGCTGGCCCTCAAGGAATGAGTTTCAGCGAGCCCCATGGATTGGAGGGGTTGCCCGTGCCAATCGAGACGGCGTTGGAAACCGGCTTTACGCCCGGCGGGGCATCACGGGGACTGTCCCCGCTTCGGGGACTGTCCCCTTTTCTGCATTCGCTCCTGAGAGGCCGGCCCGGGCCGCGGTCATGACCGACAACCGCACGATCGCTCTCGTCGCCGGCGTCCTCGCGCTGCTCACCGCCGCCACGGCCGTGGGCCAGTTTCTCCGCCGCCATCCCGACCGTGGCCTCGACCCCGCGGCCGTGCGGACCTTCAACGACCGGCTCCGCGGCTGGTGGATCCTGTGCACCGTCCTGGCGGCCGCGTTCTGGCTGGGCACCACGGCCACGGTCGTGCTCTTCGGCCTGGTCTCCTTCTGGGCTCTGCGGGAGTTCATCACGCTCACCCCGACCCGCAAGGGCGACCACCGGGCGCTGTTCTGGGTGTTCTTCGCCTTCACCCCGCTCCACTACGTGCTCGTGGCCCTCAACCGCTACGACATCTTCAGCGTCTTCCTGCCGGTCTACGCGACGCTGTTCGTGCTCGCCCGAGTGGCCTTCGCCGGCGACTACAAGCGGTTCTTGGAGCGGACCGCCAAGATCCAGGCGGGGCTCGTCGTGGGGGGCTTCCTGCCTTCGGTTGGGCCCGGCGCGGTTGGAACTGCGCCGGCCGGGCCCCGGGGGGGGCCGGGG
>CAYRNG010000316.1:0-3809 GCA_964425395.1 uncultured Candidatus Kuenenia sp.
CGAGCCGGGCCTCGAGCCGGTAGAGGCCCGGCAGTTCGGGTGTCCAGAAGGAGGGCTCGGTGAGGATCACCCGGGCGACGACCGAGGTCGCGGCCGCCGGGCCCTGCCCCGGCGTCGGCCCGGGCACCGCCGCCAGCTTCGCCGTCACCGGCAGCGTGATCGCGTGCCGGCAGTCGGGGCCGGTGAGGGAGCCGGAGAGCGCGGCCTCGCCGGCAGCCAGGCCCGGCGGCAGCTCGGCCCGAAAAAAAACCTCCGCCCGCAGCGAGTCGCAGCGGCCGAGGATGCAGTCGAGGGAAGGGTCCACCCCGTGGCCCGCCCCCGTCACGTGGCCGCCTCGCCGAACCGCTCGCGGGCCAGCTCGCCGAGCCGCTTGAGATCGAGCTTGCCCGTGCCGAGCACCGGCAGCTCCTCGATCACCGCAAAGGCGTCGGCCCCCGGGATCCAGAGGTTGGGCAGGCCCTTTTCGCGGAGGGCTGCGACCACGCCGCCGATCTCCCGCTCGGTCGGCAGGTGGAACACCACCAGCCGCTCCCCCTTGGCCCGGTCGGGCACGGCCGTCACCACGGCGAGCAACTCGCCGTCGGTGGCGTTCAGCGCCTCGTTGATGGCCTCCTCGACCGAGAGATGCGGCACCATCTCGCCGCCGATCTTCGAGAACCGGCTCTCCCGGCCGGTGATCGTGATGAAGCCCTCGCGGTCGAGCCGGGCGATGTCGCCGGTGCAGTACCAGCCGTCGTGCACGACGTGGGCGGTGAGATCCGGCCGGTCGAGGTAGCCCTGCATCACGTTGGGGCCGGCGATCCAGAGCAGCCCTTCCTCGCCAACGGGCAGCTCGCGGCTGCCCTCGCGGTCGGTGATTCGGGCCCGGCAGCCGGCGATCGGCTGGCCCACCGTGCCCTCCCGGCAATCGGCCGGCCGGCCCGGCACGTGGCGGGCCGGGGGCACGTTGGCCGCCACCAAGGGCGCAAGCTCCGTCGCCCCGTAGGCCTCCACCGGCCGGACGCCAAACTTCTCCTCGAACGCGTCGCAGACCTCCTTGGGGAGCTTTTCGGCCGCGCCGAACACCGCCTCCAAGCTGGAAAAATCCTCGGCCGGCGTCCGGCGGACGTAGATCCGGAGGAACGTGGGCGTGGCCATCAGGATCGTGGCGTGATGCTCGCGGGCCAGCCGGCCCACCACCTGGGCGTCTCGCGGATCGGCGTGGTAGACGACCGCCGGCTCGAGCACCAGCGGCGTCCAGAGCGTGGTCGTGTAGCCGTAGGAGTGGAAGAAGGGTAGCACCCCCAGGGCCACGTCGGCCGGCGAGAGGTGGAGCAGCTGCTGGATCGCCCGCACGTTCGAGCAGACGTTCTCCTCGTCGAGCACCACCCCCTTGGGGTCGCCCGTCGAGCCGGAGGTGAAGATCACGGTCAGGACGTCGTCGGGCCTGAGGCGGTGGAGCCCCAGGAGCCGCTCGAGGAGCGGCAGCGGCAGGGCCGTCGCCTGGAGGAAGCCGACCAACTTGTCGGCCGTGGTGGCCAGCTTCTTGAGATCGCCGGCGTCGAGCAGCGTCTCGCCCACCGAGAGCTTGACGCGGGAGAGGAACAGCGGGCTCGAGATCACATGCCGGAGGCCCGCCCGCTCGATGCAGACGTCGAGGATCGGCTGGGCCGAGGTGTAGTTGAGGTTCACCGCCACCCGACCCGAGAGGGCGAGCGCCGCGTTCACGATCGCCCCGCCGGCCGTGGGCGGCAGGAGCACGCCCACCCGCTTCTCATCGGGTCCGAGCACCCGGTCGAGCACCCGCTTGGCGACCAGGATCCGCGTCAGGAGCTCGCGGCCGGTGAGCTTGGTGCCCAGCGAGTCGGCCATCTTGAGCCGGCCGGCGGCGGCCCGACAGGCCCGCAGCATGCGCCGCTGAAGCACGACGGCCGCGGCCGGATCGGCGGCGGGGGGAACCGGGGACGGGTGGGGCATCGGGCAGGGCTCTCCGGCGGCCGGAACGCGGGCCAGACGTTGCCCGTTTCCAGCCAATTATTAGAATCGCGGACCCGTGGACTGGCCAGGCGAATTCACGGGCTCCCCCTCGGCCGCGGCCGCTCGGCCCCGGCTGCTCCCCGCGCTCGGACACGCCCCCGGACCCATCGGATGCCCCGCTACCAGCCCGCCCGGATCGAGCCCAAGTGGCAGGCCTGGTGGGAGGCGCACGACACCTTCGCCACGCCCCGCCTCCCCCCTCCCGGGGCCGGCAAGGCGTATCTGCTCGACATGTTCCCCTACCCGAGTGGCGACGGCCTCCACGTCGGCCATCCGGAGGGCTACACCGCCACCGACATCGTGAGCCGGTTCGAGCGGATGCGGGGCACCTGCGTGATGCACCCGATGGGCTTCGACGCCTTCGGCCTCCCGGCCGAGGAGCATGCGATCCGCACCGGCACCCCCCCCGCCGAGAGCACCGCCCGCAACATCGACACCTTCCGCCGCCAGCTCAAGATGCTCGGCTTCAGCTACGACTGGGGCCGGGAGGTGGCCACCACCGACCCCGCTTTCGTCCGCTGGACGCAGTGGATCTTCCTTGTCCTGTTCGACACCTGGTTCGATCCCGAAAGCCAGCGGGGCCGGCCGATCGCTGAGCTACCGATTCCGCCGGAGGTGGCGGCGGATGGGGAGGCGGCCGTGGCACGCTACCGCGACGCCCACCGGCTGGCCTACCAGTCGGAAGCGCCGGTGAATTGGTGTCCGGCCTTGGGCACCGTGCTCGCCAACGAGGAGGTGATCGGCGGGGGCAGCGAGCGGGGGGGCCACCCAGTGGTCCGGATTCCGCTCCGGCAGTGGATGCTGCGGATCACCGCCTACGCCGATCGCCTCGAGCGGGAGCTCGACGGCTTGGCCTGGCCCGAGAGCATCAAGAAGCTGCAGCGGGACTGGATCGGGAGGAGCACCGGCGCCGAGGTGGATTTCTTCGTGCCGCCGGCGGGGGGCGACGCGGCCGCGGTCTTCACGGCCTGGCAAGCAGCCCGGGCCGCCTCCGGCCTCCCCACCACGCCCGGTGCCGACGCCCTGCGGATCTATACGACGCGGCCCGACACCCTCTACGGCGTGACCTGCATGGTCGTGGCCCCGGAGCATCCGCTGGTGGACCGGCTCACGGCAGCGGAGCAGCGGGAGGCGATCGCCGCCTACCGCGAGGCGGCCGCCCGCAAGAGCGACCTCGACCGCACCGATCTCGCCCGCGAGAAGACGGGCGTGTTCACCGGCAGCCACGTGATCCACCCGCTCTCAGGCAAGCCCGTGCCGGTCTGGGTGGCCGACTACGTGCTGGCCAGCTACGGCACCGGGGCGATCATGTCGGTGCCGGCCCACGACGACCGCGACTTCGAGTTCGCCCAAACCTTCGACCTCGAGATCGTGACGGTGATCGAGCCCGAGGACGGCACCGCTCCCGCCGGCTCGCTGTTCACCGGCCACGGCCGGGCGGTAAATTCCGGCCCCTACACCGGCCTCACGACCGCGGCCTTCAGCCAGCGGGTGGCCGCCGACCTCGCCGCGGCGGGCCTGGGCCGGCCGGCGGCCAACTCCAAGCTCCGCGACTGGCTCTTCAGCCGGCAGCGGTTCTGGGGCGAGCCCTTCCCGATCCTCCACGAGCTCGACGCCGAAGGGCGGCCCACGGGCGTGGTCCGGCCGGTGGCCGAGGCGGAGCTGCCGGTGCCGCTCCCGGCGCTTGCCGACTTCAAGCCGGGCGAGACGCCCGACCCCCCCCTGGCCCGGGCCGGCCACGACTGGCTGTATGTCGAGCGGGACGGCAAGCGGTATCGCCGCGAGACCAACAC
>CAYRNG010000317.1:0-4772 GCA_964425395.1 uncultured Candidatus Kuenenia sp.
GGAGAGGTGGCAGAGTGGTCGAATGCGCGTCTTTGCTAAAGACGTGTCCGGTCAAAAGCTGGACCGCGGGTTCGAATCCCGCCCTCTCCGCTGGATCGATGAGCGGCCCGGAAGCGGCGCCGGGCCGGGGCCGGTAGCTATGGCGGCGGCGGCGGTTCGGCAGGCGGGGCTTCCGGAGCGGGCCGGTCGGCATGGCCGAGGAGCCGCTTGGCCTGGGCGACCAGCCGGGCCGCTTCACGGGCGACCTTGCGTCGCAGCGGGAGCCGGGGCGGGTGGGGCGAGGCCTCGGCCACCGGCGGCGGCTCCGTCTGCTCCATTTGTCGCTCGGGACCAACCGGGGCCGTTGGCTCGGCCGGGGCCGGCTCGGCGGGCGGCGGTTCCGGCACCGGCGGCTCGACCGGCTCTTCTGCAGCCGACCCGGCCGCCTCGGGCTCGGGCTCCGGGACGGCGATCGGCTCCGGCGGGTAGAAGTCGCTGACCATTGGCTCCAGCGGCAGGCCCCAGGCGATCGCGAACTGCTGCCTGAGCGCGTAGGACTCGCCCGCGACGACGGGGATCGGCCGGCGGTCGATCAGGGCCTCGAGCACCGCCGCGGAGAGCACTTCCAGGCTCGCGACCGGCGTGTACCGGAAGCCGCCGGTTCGCCGCTTGGGCAGGAACAGCCGGGTGCTCCTCGGGGCGGCGTCGAAGTAGAACGCCTCGTCGATGATCCCCGAGGAGACCGCCAGAAACCGCTCGACACGGTCCGATGCCAACAGCGCGTAGCTGCCGATCCGGGTCGGTCGGATCGGGGGCAGGATCGTGGCGAGCAGCTCGAAGGCCGTGGCCGTGGCCGCGTAGGGATGGGGACGGAAGAGGATGTGATCGAGCCCCTCGGCCCACTCCCGGACGGTCTCGGCGTGGGCCGCGAAGTCGCTCACCCGGCCGCCGTCCAGCAGCGATGCATCGACCTCTGTCTGGCCGAACACGACACCCACGCGGCCGACGCCCGCGGGAATCACGTCGGGGGCGTGCCGGACGCACCAGCCCCGCACCGCCGTGGCAGCCGCTCGCAGACGGGCCTCGGGCACGGCGAACAGGGGCGAGGCCGCCAGGGCCGGCACGTTGGTGCGGGCATCGATGTCGAGATCGGACTGAAAGCGAAAGGGCGAAACCTCCACGTCGACGAAGGGCAGGCCGAGCCGGTCCACGGCGGTCGCCACGACGTTCGAGAGCCCGAATCCCGCCACGGCATCGACGCCCCGCAGCCGGTCGCCGAGCAGCGTCACGAACCGGTCCGTCGGCTCCCGCTCCCAGGCCGCGGCCCAGCCGGCCACGCCGCAGTCGAGGCCGAGCGCCGCCATGAAGGCGGCCACGTCGAGATGGGCGTCGCCGTCGAGGTCGAAGCCCAGTTCCCGCACCGCGAAGGCCTGGCCCGCCAGGCTCCGGGCCATCGTGGCCAGCCAGCGGCGATTGGCCACGTGGTGGGCCAGGCCGTTGGGCTCGTCCCGCAGAAAGTCGTCGAGGATGGCGATCGTGCGGGGCGGGGAAGGCATCGCATTCATCGGGGTGACGCGACCGCAGGCCGCCGCCGCTTGGGGGTGTCGAGCCGCTGGGAGCGGTAGATGCCCTCGTGGCCGCTCGTCAGGTAGGCCGTCACGCAGGCCACCGCGAAGTAGGCGATTCCCGCTCCACCAAACAGTTCCACCGCCATCACCGTGCAGGCCAGCGGCGTGTTGGCAGCCCCGGCAAACACCGCCACGAAGCCGAGGGCCGCGAACAGATCCGCCGGCAGGCCGGTGAGCGTGGCCAGGGTGTTGCCGAGCGTCGCCCCCACGAAAAACAGCGGCGTCACCTCTCCCCCCTTGAAGCCCGAGCCGATCGTCAGGGCCGTGAACAGCACCTTGGCCAGCCAGCTGCCCGGCCGGGCACCCCCCGGCTCGAAGGCCGAGAGAATCGTGACGGCGTCCGGATCGGGGCTCGTGACACCGAGGCCGAGGTAGTCTCGGGTGTCGAAGAGCACGACGAGGCCGACCACGACGAGCCCGCCGAGCACCGGCCGGAGCACGGGCCGGGGCACGTGCTGCCGGAAGAACTGCTGCACGCCGTGGACGGCCGCCGCGAAGAGTTGGCCGGCCAGGCCGAAGATCGCTCCGGCGGCCACCGCCGCGGCGAGGAGCGTGAGGTCGAGATGGGCCACGCCGGCGGTCTCCGCGGCGGCCAGCGAGGATACCGCGTAGGGCGTGTGCACGATCCCCCAGGCGGTGCAGGCCCAGTCGGCGGCGAGCGCGGCGGCCAGGCAGGGGAGGATCGCCGCATACCGCATCCGGCCGATCGCCAAGACCTCCAGCGCGAAGACCATCCCGGCCACCGGTGTGCCGAACACGCCCCCGAACCCCGCGGCCACGCCTGCCATCAGCAGCGTGGGGATGTCATGCCGGTCGAGCCCGGGGATCCAGCGGGCCAGGCCGCCGGCCAGGCCGCCGCCGATCTGCACGGCCGTGCCCTCACGGCCTGCCGAGCCACCGCACAGATGGGTGAGCACCGTCGTGAACAGGATCAGGGGTGCCATCCGCAAGGGCACGCCGCCGCCCGGCTCGTGGATCTCCTCGAGGATCAGGTTGTTGCCGGCATCGACGCTCCGGCCGACGGTGGCCGACAGCCAGCCGATCCCGCCGCCGGCCAGCGGCAGGAGCCAGAGCAGCCAGGGATGGGCGAACCGCAGGGCCGTGGCCTGGTCGAGCGACCAGAGAAAGGCCGCGACGGCCGTGCCCACGATGACGCCCAGTGGCAGGACGACGGCAGCCCACTTCGCCGCGGCTGCCAGCCGAAGGGCCTGCTCGCGGAGGGTCGAGGCGAGGTTCATCAGGGCGTTGGAGGCCCGGGCCGCCGGCACGGGCTATTCGGAAGCGAAGTTGGGTGGCCGGGCGGGTAGTCCGTCACGGCGTGACGGACCTTCGAGGCGCGGCGGCCGGCTCGGCCAGACGGCTGCGGAGCCGCGCGAGGGTGCGGCGGGAGTATTCCTCGCCCGGAGTGAGCTCGAGGGCCAGAGCGGCCTTCCAGAGCGGCCGGGCGGCGTCACCAAGCTGGTCGATGCCCACGAGCACCTGCTGGCGGATCTCGCGATCAGCCTCTCTGAGGGCGGCTCCGAGCGTGTCGAGAGCCGGCGGCGATTCCCCGCCGGCAAGCTTCAAGAGCCACCAGGCGGCGGTGACGCGGACGAGTGGATCGGAGTCGGCGAGGACCGGCTCGAGGAGCGGGGCGGCGGTGGCCTCGGCACGGGCCGCCTGCCAGCCGATGCCGTGCACGGCCCAGAACCGCACTGCCGGGTCGGCCGCGGCCAGTCGCTCCTGCCAGGGAGCCTCCGGCGGCTGGTCGGCCACGTCCCAGGCGGCGGCCAGGATCGCGTCGTAGCGGGTGGCCGCGGCCTGATCGGCTGCCTGCCCGCCTGCGGCTGGATGAAAGATCGCCCACTCGTTGCCAACCCCCCGGGCCTCTCGCCTCAGGATCGGCTCGGGGAGAATGCCGGTATCACGGGTCTGCCGCATCCACGCTCGGAGCGACTCCCGCAGCCGGGCCTGATCGGCAGCGTGGGCCGCCTGCCCGGCGAGGTCATCCACCTCGTGGGGGTCGGCCGTGATCTCGTAGAGTTCCTCGGCCGGCCGACTGGAGCGGGAAAACCAGGCGGCTCCCGGCGGCAGCCTGCCGGCCGCCCGCACCCGCCGCAGTTCACCCGTGATCGGCACGCCGGAGGCGTAGTCGGGCAGGTCGTCGCCGTCGAGCCAGGGAAGAAAGTTGCGGACGTAGCGAAACCGCTCGTCGCGAACGCTGCGGCCGAAGCCGGGTGAGTCGTCCATCCGGTCGGCCACGCCGATCACGGTTTGCTGCACGGTCGCGTGCGGCCCCAGAAAGCTCTTCCCCTCTATCCAGGCCGGGATCTCAATGCCGGCCAGATCGAGCGCCGTGGGGCCAAGATCGAGCAGGTTGACGAGATTCCCGGTCGTGCCGCTCGGCTCACCGCCGCCCGGCAGCCGGAACACCGAGCGAAACCGCTCTGGCACCCGCACGAGCAGCGGCACGCGGAGGCCGTAGTCGGTGAGGGCCCGCTTGCCCCGGGGCACGGCCTCGCCGTGGTCGCCCCAGAAGACGACGATCGTCGAGTCGGCCAGGCCGTCGGCGGCGAGCTGGTCGAGGATCTTTCCGGTGTCGCGGTCGAGGGCGGCGGCCAGGTCGAGCCGATGGGCGACCGCCTCCCGGATCACCGGGGTGTCTGGATAGAAGGGAGGCACCTCGATCGCCGCCGGGTCGGCTCGGCGTCCGGCCGGCAGCGAGGCGAGCACCTTCGGCAGCCGGTCGGCGAACAGGCCGCTCTCGTGGGTCACGCCGAGGTTATAGACCGCGAAGAAGGGCTGGGCCGGGTCGGGGCGGTTTCGCCAGTGAGCCTTGGTGCCCGAATCGTTCCAGCCGGCTTCGAACTTGGGGACGAGGTTGTAGTCGGTCTTGGCGTTGTTGGTGCAGTAGTAGCCCGCCTCCCGGAGCAGCTTCGGGAAGCCGACCACGAACGGAGGGGGCGTGGCCCGGCACCGCATCGGCAGGCTGCCGAGGGTGGTGGGCATGATGCCGGTGATGATCGCACTGCGGGAGGGCGCGCAGACGGGCGCGGCCGAAAAGGCGGCGTCGAACCGGAGGCCGTCGGTCGCCAGGGAATCGATCCGGGGCGTGCGGGCCGGGCCGCCATAGCAGCCGCAGGTGACCGCCGAGATGTCTTCGGCGGAAATCCAGAGGATGTTGGG
>CAYRNG010000318.1:0-2315 GCA_964425395.1 uncultured Candidatus Kuenenia sp.
AATTGGCCATCAACAGGTCGTGATGCCGCCCGGCCGGGTTCAGCGACTGAACAAACCCGATGAAGTCGCACGGGATCAGCCGCGTGCCCTGGTGGATCAATTGATAGAAGGAATGCTGCCCGTTCGTGCCCGGCTCGCCCCAGTAGACGGGGCAGGTCTCGTAGTCGTCGATCACGCGGCCGGCGAGCGTGACCCGCTTGCCGTTGCTCTCCATCGCCAGCTGCTGGAGGTAGGCCGGGAACCGGGAGAGATACTGGTCGTAGGGGAGCACGGCGATCGTGTGAGCGGCCAAGAAGGTCGTGTTCCAGACCGCGATGAGCCCCTGGAGCACCGGGAGATTCCGCTCAAAGTCGGCCGACCGAAAGTGCTCGTCCATCTCGTGAAACCCGTCCAAGAGGTCCCGAAACCGCTCCGGGCCGATGGCCAGCATCGTCGACAGGCCGATCGCCGAGTCCATCGAGTAGCGGCCGCCCACCCAGTCCCAGAAGCCGAACATGTTGACGGTGTCGATCCCGAAGGCGGCCACCTCTTTGGCGTTGGTGGACACGGCCACGAAGTGCCGAGCCACCGCGGCGTCCTCGCCGAGCGCGGCCAGCGCCCAGCTTCGGGCCGAGCGGGCGTTGGCGAGCGTCTCCTGGGTGGTGAAGGTCTTGGAGGAGACGATGAACAGCGTCTCGGCGGGGTCGAGATCGCGGACGGCTTCGGCAAAGTCGGTGCCGTCCACGTTGGAGACGAACCGGAACGAGAGATCCCGATCGGCATAGTGCCGAAGCGCTGTCCAGGTCATCACCGGCCCCAGATCCGAGCCCCCGATCCCGATGTTGACGACATTCCGGATTCGCTTCCCCGTGTGGCCCAACCACTCTCCCCGGCGGACGCGGTCGCAGAAGGCGGCCATCCGCCCGAGCACCTCATGGACGCCGGGCACGACGTTCTCGCCATCGAGCATGATCGTGGCTCCCCGCGGAGCCCGCAGGGCCACGTGGAGCACCGCCCGATTTTCCGTCGTGTTGATCCGCGCGCCATTGAACATGGCCTCGATCCGCTCCCGGAGGCAAGAGGCCCGGGCGAGCCGCACGAGCAGCGGCAGCGTGCCTTCGGTGAGCCGCTGCTTGGAGTGATCCACGAACAGGCCGCAGGCCTCGAATGAGAGCCGCTCGGCTCGCGTTGGGTCGGAAGCGAACAACTCCCGCAGCGTGAGCTGGCCGGCCGCCCGGGCATGTTCGGCGACGGACCGCCACTCGGGCAGCACGGCCCGACTCGCATGCGATGGTTCACTGCTCATCTCAGCCTCCCTTGCCCGCCACGGCTCGCGACTTGGCCGCGATGACCGCGAGGAGCTCGTCCCAACTCTTGACGAAGGCCGCGGCGCCCTCGATTTGCAGCTTCGCGCCGAGCGCTGTCACGTCCACGCCGGCCCGCTCGATCGCGAAGAGCGTCGATTCCGCCAGGCCCCCGCCCGCCGACAGCGGCCTCGCCACCCTGCCTTCTGTGGCGAAGGCGTGGAGCGTCTTCTCGGGCATCGTGTTGATCGTGTTGGGGGCGGCCAAGGCCTCCACGTAGAGGGAGGCGGGCAGGGCAGGGTCCTTCGTGCCGGTGCTCGCGAACAAGAGCCGCTGCGGCACGGCGCCAAAGTTGCAGAGCCGCTCGAAACGGTCGCTGGCCAAGAGGTCGCGGTAGGCCCGGTAGGCCAGTTCGCCGATCGCGATCCCCAGCCGGTTGGCGAGGCCGGGGGGCAGGCTCTTGGCCGTGGGCGTGTCCCAGCGGCTGATGAACAGCGAGGCCACCGAGCAGACCCGTGGCGCCAGGCCGGCCTCCACCCGGCGCTCGATGCCCCGCAGGTAGGCCTCGGCGGCCGCCACATACTGGGCCGGGGTGAACAAGAGCGTGACGTTTACCGGCACACCCGCGAAGATCGCCTCTTCGATGGCCGGCAGCCCCTCGGGCGTGCCCGGGATCTTGATAAACAAGTTGGGCCGGTCCGCGCGGGCGTGGAGCGGCTTGGCCTGGGCGAGGGTGGCGGCGGCGTCGTAGGCGAGGCGGGGCGAGACCTCGAGCGACACCCAGCCGTCGATCCCCCCGGTGCGTTCGTGGACCGGCCGAAACAAGTCGGCCGCCCGCCGGAGGTCCTCGATCGCGATCTCGAAGAAGGACTCCTCGGCAGCCAGCCCGCGGGCCCCGAGCGCCGCCAGGGCCTCGTCGTAGAACGTCGTGTCCTTGACCGCGAGGTTGAAGATCGAGGGGTTGCTCGTCAGCCCCGTGACGTGGAAGTCGCGGATGTAACCAGCCAGCGTGCCGTCATCGAGCATCCCGCG
>CAYRNG010000319.1:0-2542 GCA_964425395.1 uncultured Candidatus Kuenenia sp.
TCGGCGGGCAGCCATGCCCCCGCCGCTGGAGCCGCAGCATGCCAACCGTCAGCGTACCGACAGTCAGACCCGCACATGGTTGTACCCTCCGGGGTTTTACGCTTGTCGAGCTGCTCGTGGTGATCGCGATCATCGCGGTCCTGATCGGGCTCTTGCTGCCGGCGGTGCAGAGTGCCCGTGAGGCGGGCCGCCGCGCCGCCTGCAGCAACAATCTCAGGCAGATTGCCCTGGCCAACCACGGGCATCTCTCGGCCCGCGGCCGGTTTCCGGCCGGTTGGCGGGAGCAGAACACGGCGCCCCGGATCAACCAGGAGGGGGAATACTCGTGGGTGACCCTGATCCTGCCCTACCTCGAGGAGTCGGCCACCTTTGCCGCCCTGCCGCTCGAGGGCTCGCTCGCCGTCGCGCTCCTTCAGGCCGACATGCGGCCGCGGCTCGAAGCCCCGGTGCGGGTCTTCCTCTGCCCGTCGGACACCGGCCCGACCGTCGGCAGTAGTGAAAACGGGGGGCGATTCGTCCGCCGCCGCGGCCGCGCGGGCAACTTCTATCTTGCCAAGTCGAACTACGTCGGCTGCAACGCCAGCTTCTCGCTCGCCTTCGACGACGGCCCGCCGACGAATGCCGGGGCCACGCGGGCCCACTGGGCCCGGGCCAACGGGATCTTCCTCCGCGACCGCGGCCTACGGGCCAAGGACGTGACCGACGGCCTGAGCAAGACGCTGCTGCTCGGCGAGCGGAACTGGCAACAGCGAAACGCGGCCGGCGAAGCCGTCGATTGCCGGGCCGGGCTAATGTATGGCGTGGGGCACTTCGCCAATCCCGAACGGACGCTCGAAGGCGGTGCCGGCCAGAGCCACGCCCTGTTCAGCGGCCGCTACGGCATCAACAATCCCGAGCGGGCCTCGATTTCATTCAGCACGAGCGAGGACGGCCCCGCGTGTGCCCGCGGCCTGGGCAGCAGCCATCCCGGCGGCGCCATGTCGGCCTTCGCCGACGGCTCGGTCCGCTGGCTCGCCGACTCGATCGAACTCTTCACGACCGCGAACTTCAACGACGACTTGAAGGCCGCCGGCAACCCGGTCGACAGCGTCTATGAGCGGCTCTGCAGCCGCAACGATGGCGAGGTGATCGGTGAGTGGTGACCGGCCCTGCCGGCCGCGGTTCCCGTGCCTGCTCCGGGTCTCGCTGCTGCTCCTCACCGCCGCCGGGTTCACCGGCTGCCGCAGCCGAAGCGGGCCGCCGGGGCCGGTCGTGTCGGGCACGGTCTGGTATGGGTCGCGGCCGCTCCCCGGCGGCGACATCCGGATGACGAGCCCGGCCGGGGATCTCTCGGCCTCGGGCTCGGTCAACGCCGCGGGCAGGTTTCGGCTCGTGTTTCGCACGCCCCGGCCGCTCCCGGCGGGCAGCTACCGCGTGGCCGTGGCATCATGGGTGGAGCGGCCGGGTCTGGAGCGGCCCGACGGCAGTTTTTCCAAGGGTGAGCCGGCGATCCCGCTGCGGTTTCGCGACCACGCCACGAGCGGCCTCACCGTGGACATCGAGTCGAAGCTCCGCCAGGATGTGACCGTGCGGATCCCCGAGTGACCGTCGGACATTCAGACAGTGGTTCAGTGCCAGGAGAGTCTGCCATGCGTGTTCGCGTCATGATGGCCGCCCTCACGGCCGTGGCCCTCGCCGCCGTTTGCGGTGGCGCGGCCGCCACCCCGCCGAACGTCCTCGTCGTGCTCGTCGACGACCTCGGCTTCTCCGACCTCGGCTGCTACGGCTCGGAGATCCCCACGCCGAACCTCGACCGGCTGGCCGCGAACGGTGTCCGGTTCACGCAGTTCTCCAACACCGCCAAGTGCCACTCCTCGCGGGTGAGCCTGTTGAGCGGCCTCTACTGCCGCCAGGCGGGCGACATCGAGCTCACGCGGGCCGTGATCATCCCGGAGATGCTCGGGCCCGCCGGTTATTTCACGGCCATGACCGGCAAGTGGCACCTGAGCCGGGAGCCGACCGACTTTGGCTTCGATCGCTACTTCGGCCACCTCTCCGGCGCCACCGACTACTATCGCGGCAACAGTTCGTTCCGGCTCAACGGCCGGCCCTGGACGGTGCCGGAGCAGGGCTTCTACACGACCGTGGCCAACGTGGACTCCGCGCTCGACTTTCTGGCGGAGGCGCGGGCGACGCGGAAGCCCTGGTTTCTCTATGTCGCTTTCAACGCGCCGCACGGGCCGCTCCAGCCGCTCGAAGCCGATTACCGAAAGTACCTCGGCCGGTACGACGTCGGCTGGGACGTCGTGAGGGCCGCCCGGGCGGCCAAGCAGCGGGAGATCGGCCTGTTCGGCCGCGACGTCGAGCCGAGTCCACGGCCGGATCATGTGCCGGCGTGGGATGCGCTCCCGCCCGAGACGCAGGCCTGGGAATCCCGCCGGATGGCGGCCTACGCCGCCCTGATCGACCGCGTGGATCAGGAACTCGGCCGGCTCTTCGCCGATCTCGAGCGGGCCGGGGAATTCGAGAACACCTTCGTGCTTTTCCTCTCCGACAACGGCGC
>CAYRNG010000320.1:0-6483 GCA_964425395.1 uncultured Candidatus Kuenenia sp.
TGCCACCGCCCATGCCACCGCCCATGCCACCCATGCCACCCATGCCACCCATGCCACCCATGCCACCACCGCCCATGCCACCCATGCCACCACCGCCCATCCCGGCATCCCCGGTTTGACCGCTCACCCAGCTGAACGTGGTGACCTGTCCAACGCCCGAGAAGAGTGGCACGGCGGTGATTCGCACATACCGGCGGTCGGCCGACACGACGGCCCGGGCAAAGAGATTGATGCCCTCGGGCAGGGTGGTCACGACCGGCTGGTAGCCCACGGCCCCGCGGTTGAAGAACGGAAGCCCCGGCACCGGCCGGCCCAGCGGTGCTCCCCGGCTCTGGGCGAGCGATTCGAGAGCCTGCGAATCGGTGATCGCCGCGAGCTGCTGGGCCAGCACGGCCCGGCCAAGCGTCTGCTGGGTGGCCACATCCTGGACGATCTGGGCGTCGAAGAGCGGCTCCCGCCGCCGCCCTTCGGGTAGCGGCACGGCCAGCACGTGCTCGTCGGCGCCGAGGCGGATCTGCCGGCGGAGCGATTGCTCGCGATCGGTGCCCTTGTGGATCGTGATCTCGGCGGTCACGGTGTCGGCCGCCACCTTGCCCCACGATCGCCGCACGAGCACCCGGTAGTCGCCCGAAAAAGCCTGGGTGGCCACATAGCGCTCGCGGTGGGTCGTGCCATCGCCGCCGGCCTCGCCGTCGGCCAGGAGCGTGCCGCCTGAGACCGAACGGGGGGCGGAAACCGAGCAAACGCTGCCTGTGGGCTCCTGGACCGCGATGTCGATGTCGGCGTCGCCGGTCCAGGAGACGTCGATCACGATGTCCCGCACGAGTGCGGCATCGACGGCGGCCTGGAAGGCGTCGGCGTCGGCCGCCCGGCCTTCCGTCTTGAGGCGATCGATCGTGGCCTTGGCGAGCCGGGCTGCCCGCACGGCCACCTCCCGCTGGCTGGCCGGCCACTCGTGGGCCAAGACGCCAGGGCAGGCCCAGCGGAGCGCCACCACGTCATCGCCGCGGGCGGCGAGCGACATCGCCAGGGCGTAGGCTTCGCGATGGGCCGGGTCGCTGCGGGTCACCCGCCGGCAGACGCGGATCGCCTGGGCATCGGATCCCGAGCGGGCCAGGTAATAGGCCAACTGCATGAGCTCGGTCGGGCTGGTGGCGAAGTCGGCGGCCGAGAGAAGGGCCCGATCCACCTCGGCCCGCGGAGCCCCCGACGCCTCGAGGGCGATCGCCAGCGATTCATACATCCAGGGCTCGACCAGCCCGCAGGCAATGGCCGCCGAGAGCAGGTCGGCCGCCCGCCGGAAGTCTTTGCGTTCGCCCAATTCGGCCGCCGAGACCCGCAGCCGGGCCAGCCGGTCGGCCCGCTCGGCATCGGGCTCGCTGTCGGCGGCGTCGCCCGACTCCAAAGCAGGCAGATAATCGGCGAGGGCCGCCCGCAGGTCGTCGGCGCGGAGCACCTCCGGCGGCAGGCCCACCCGCCGCGGGGCTCCGCCGGGGGCCGCAGCCTGCCGGGGGCCCAGATCGGCTTCCATCTCGGCCGCCGTCGGCAGGATGGTGGCGGGGCCGCGGTCGGCCAGCCGGGCCCGCACTCCAGAGACTTGGAGCATGGCGATGGCCGGGGCCGGCTGCCGGTTCGCGAGCACCAGCTCCATGGCCGTGCGGACGGCCGCCTTGGCGGCCGGCTTGGCGCGGAGCCAGGCGGCGAAGCCCTCGCCGCGGGCCGCGTAGAGATTCCGCAGCCAGGTCGGGGCCTCGGTCGTAAGCCAACTGCGGAACTCGAGCCAGCGGGGGTCGTGCACGCCAAACACCTCGCGAGCTACCCAGCAGAAGCCGCCCATGCCTCCCATGCCGCCCCCCATGCCACCCATGCCCATGCCGCCCCCTGCACCTCCCATGCCGCCGCCCATGCCCATGCCACTGTTGATGCCCCCTGCTCCCCCCAGGCCGCCGCCGGACTGGAACGGGTTCAAGCCCGAGCCGGGATCGACCGGCAACACGAGGTCGGCGACGGGATAGACCTTGACGACCAGGTTCTCCTCAGCCTTTTCCTTGGTCGTGATCAGGAGCACCTCGTCCTTGACGATGTAGGCCAGATCGACGTTGCCGAGCAGCCGCCGCAGGGCTGCCCGGAGGCTCACGCCCGAGGTGTTTTGGGTGACCGGCGTGTCGAGGTCGAGGCCGGCGTCTTCCAGGGCGCGGGAGTCGATCTCGACCGGAATCCGAAACTCGTCGGCGATTGCCCGCTGCACGTCCCGCAGGGGCGACTCGTTGAACTCCCAGCGGTTGACCGTCTTTTCGAGGGCCTCGTAGATCTCCTTCTCCTTGCTCCCGGGGTTGGCGAGATCGACCGACTTGTACTTCTCCCGGAGGCGGGTGATCTCCCGCCACCGATTGGGGCTGGGGTAGATGATCGGCGGCTCGTCGAGGAAGGGGATGGCGGCCGCGTCGACGAGGTGGAGGGCATCCATGAAGCCCCGCTCCTGGTCCCGCCGGGTCCGCCAGTTTTGGGCGTCGTAGTGCATGATCCGGGCGACCAGCGGGGCCGTCCGGCCCACGACGCGGGCCGTCATCGGAATCGGATAGTTGGCGTACAGCTGCGGGGCCTCGCGGGCAATCTCCTCAGCCACCACCCGTTCGGCCTCGACAAAGGCCCGGGTCGGTAGCTCGGTGCCGATCACCGCCTCGTCATTGATCACGGCCGGGTAATACTCCGCCTGAGCGTAGCCGTCCCGGATGCCCTCCTCGATGAGAGCGTTGTATTTTTCGGTCAGGGTCTTGATCTTGCTCTCCCGCCGCTGGAGGTCGGTCGTCATCCGCATCCGCTCCCGACCGATCGCCGCCCGCCGCTCGGCGGCCAGGTCGCGGTCGGTCTTCTCCCGGGAGCGCACGATCGCCTCGCGAATCCGCATCTCGAGCTGGGCAGAGAGCCGCTCCCGGGCGGCCGGGTCGAGATCGGTCGAGTTGCGGATCTCCTGCTGGAGCTGCTTGAGGTCGTCGCGGGCCTGATCGGGGTCGGTGGTGAGCAGCTGGCGGGCCGCCCGGATCCGGACGGCGGCGTCACGTTCCTCGAGCTGGCCGCGAACCCGCCGCTGGGCATCGATCTGCTCGAGCTCGTCGTCGGCGGCAAAACCAGGTGGCAGCGGCCGCGGCGGGGCGGGCACGCCGGGGGGCAGCAGCTCCACGCCGCCGAGCTGCCGGCGGGAGGCCTCGCGGATCACGGTCGCTTCCTGGTTGTCGGGATCGCGGCGGAGCGAGGCTTCGGCCAGCCGGGCGGCCGAGGCAGGAGAGCCGGCTGCCTGGGCCTGCACCGACAGGGCCGCCAGGGCGGCTGCCTCGCCGCGGATCACGTCTCGCGCCAGGCTCAGCCCCTCGCGGCCGACGAGCGGCAGAAACAGTCCGTCGCTGCCGCGGGCGTTGCGGGCCAGCTCGCCCAGGAAGGCGTTTTCGGGGCCGGGGGGGGCCGCTGGGATTGGCAGGTCTGCCCGCTGGGGAGCGGCGGGATCACCGAGCGAGATCTCGAGCCGGGCCCCGCGGAGGTCGCCCTCAATGAGCACGATCGAGTCGCGGTCGGCCCGCAGCGGCGGCAGCCGGGAGGGCAGCATCCTGACGGCGGTGTCGGCGTCGGTGGCCAGGGCCATGTCGATCGGCCAGGAAACCGGCGCGACAGCCTGCGTCATGAGGTCGGCCGCCTGGTCCCGCAGATTGCTTCCGTCGCCGGCCATCGCCAGCATCCCGCCGGAGTTGGCCGCCAGGGCCGCCAGGCACTGCCAGTTGACGCCGGGGCCGATGCCGAGGGTCGAGACGGGAATCCGTTGGGAGCGGAGCAGGTCGACGACCCGGGCGAAGTCTTCGGGATCGATGCCGCCCAGGCCGGGGCCGTTGCCGACGTAGACGATGCTCCGTCGAGCGTCGCCGGTGAACCCGGCGGCCGCCTCTTCGAGGGCTTCCAGCAGGTCGATCGAGCCCAGGGGCGTGCGGCCATCGAGCGAACGGACCGCCTCGCGGATCGGCTCGGCGGCCGCCGGATGAAAGCCGGCGGTAAGCGGCGCCGTCGCGACATCGACGGCGGCCAGGCTGAAGCGGTCTTCGCCGCGGGCGGCCCCGAGCATGGCCGCCACCGCGTCGAGGGTCTGCTGGCGGTGGACGCCGGTCTGGGTGGCGGATGTATCGACAAGCAGGACCACCTCGGTCGGGCCCTGGGGGCCGGCGGCCGGGGCTCGGATGCCGACGGCCGTGACGGCCGGCTGCTCGGCCGAGGCGGCCACCGCCTCCGTGAAGCTCACCTGGGCCGGGTCGGCGGCCGTGGTTGGCACGTGGGCGACCGCGGCCAGGCAGCCGGCGAGAAGGACCAGCGGTGCAAGACGGTCAGCACGCATCGTAAACACTCCGAAAGCGGCGAAACGGAAGAAATCCCGGGCCAATCTCCCATCTTATTTGGATAGCCCTCCAACCGCCAACGCCGTTCTGGCCGCCGGTTCGCGAGAAATCCAAAGTTTTTGGCTCACGAGGTCGGTCGCTCTGGCCGGGGCGGAGCTGGGGCAGGGCGGGGCCGCCCACCGCCGCGAGGGCCTTAGGATCGCGGGCCAGTTTCGGGCTGACGCGGAGGGGTCGATCTGCGAATAATCCCCTGTACCCCGCGGAGACCCTTTCCCGTGCTTTCACTGCAACCTCCCGTCCCTCTTCTCGCTGTCGGCCGCCGGGGGGCAGTCTGGCTCGCAGCCAGCGGCCTTCTCGTGACGGCGGCCGGCTTCCTGCCGGCCCGGGCGAGAGCCCAGCAGCCCGTCGGGGAACGGTCGTTTTCCGCCGAGGAACAGGTCAACATCGCGGTCTACGAGGGCGTCAATCGGAGCGTGGTGAACATCAACACCAAGGCCACGGTGGCCGCGGGCATCTTCATGCTCGAGGTGCCCTCTGAGGGGGCCGGGTCGGGAGTCGTGCTCGACCGCCAGGGGCACGTGCTCACGAATTTTCACGTCGTCGAGGGGGCTCGGGAGATCCAGGTGATGCTCCACGACGGCTCCTCCCACTCCGGCCGGGTGGTGGGCGTCGATCCGGCCACCGATGTGGCCGTGATCAAGGTGGATGCCCCGGCGGGCACGCTTCAGCCCGCGAATTTCGGCACCTCCCACGACCTCCGGGTGGGGCAGCGGGTGTTCGCGATCGGAAACCCGTTCGGCCTCGAGCGAACCCTGACCACCGGCATCATCTCCAGCCTCAACCGCTCGCTGCCCACCAAGACCGGCCGCACGATCAAGTCGATCATCCAGACCGATGCTGCCATCAATCCCGGCAATTCCGGCGGGCCCCTCCTCGACAGCGGGGGCCGCCTGATCGGCATGACCACCGCGATCGCCAGCCGGACGGGCCAGAGCTCGGGGGTGGGCTTCGCGATTCCCGTAGGCACCCTCCGACGGATCGTGCCCCAACTCATCGACCAGGGGCGGGTGGTGAGGCCCGATGCCGGAATCAGCCGGGTTTTTCAGTCCGAGGCGGGGCTCGTGGTGGCGGCCGTCCAGCCCGACGGACCGGCCGAGCGGGCGGGAATTCGGGGCTTCAAGGTGGTCCGCGAGCGGCGGCGACAGGGGCCGTTCGTGACCGAATTCGAGCGAATCGACCGGAGCGGGGCCGACCTGATCCTGGCGGTGGACGGGCAGCCGGTGCGGACGGCCGACGACTTTCTGTCGGCGATCGAGTCGCGAAATCCAGGGGACCGGGTGATGATCACCGTCCGCCGGGAGGGCTACGAGCTCGAGATCCCGCTCACGCTCGCGGCCGAAAACCCCGGCCGCTAGCCCGGGGATCGCCAGCCCGGGGATCGCGAGCCCGGGGATCGCGAGCCCGGGGATCGCCAGCTCGGGGATCGCGAGCCCGGGGATCGCCAGCCCGGGCATAGAAACCCCGGGCGCAAGCCCGGGGATTCCCAAACCCCGGGGCGCAAGCCCGGGGATTCCCAAACCCCGGGCGCAAGCCCGGGGATCGTTCGCTGAACCCTCCCGGGGCGGGCCACGTATACTCCAAGAGCCCCGTCGTCGGAGAGCCCGAAATTTCGGGCCGCCCGGCGGCTTCCGACCCCCCGGCCTGAAATTATCGGCCGGGGCTGTTGACCGCGGTCGGCGTGCTGCTATGCTTGGGGGCTCGACTGAATGGTTTCTGAACCGTTCGGCCGGTCAGATCTTTGGCAATTTGGCAGTTCGATCTCTTTTGGTTTCGGCCGGCACGCGATCGTGACCGGCGACCGAAGGGATGATCGTTCGTTCATCGCGGGGCTTCGGCCCAAGCGGGGGAGAGCGACGCCTTTCGGGAACCATGAATTCAACAGACAGAAGAACCTTTTCAGGGGTTCGGAAAGAATAGCTCCAGCTGGCCGGGAAACCGGGCGGCCGGGAGCCTGACGATCCAATCAATTGAAGGGTTTGATTCTGGCTCAGAGTGAACGTTGGCGGCGTGGATTAGGCATGCAAGTCGAGCGAGAACCGTAGCAATA
>CAYRNG010000321.1:0-2101 GCA_964425395.1 uncultured Candidatus Kuenenia sp.
CGACCACCGGCGCCGGCACACCAAGCGGCACCGTGGCCCTTACGAGCGAGGGGGCGACGACGGTCAACGTGGCCGTGAGCGGCACGGTGAGCGCGAAGGTCCTGACGGTCGGCAGCGCCGCCGTGACGGCCAAGACCTACGACGGCACGACGGCCGCCGCGATCACCGGCTCGCTCGTGGGCGTGGTGGGCGGTGACGACGTGTCGCTCACCGCCGGCGGCACGTTCGCGAGCGCCAACGCGGGAGCGGGCATCGTCGTGACGGCCGGCCTTTCGCTCACCGGCGACGACGCGGCCAACTACACGCTCACGCAGCCCGAGGGCCTCACCGGCACGATCAGCCCGAAGGCGCTTTCCGTGACCGCTCCGACGATCGCGTCGCGGGCGTACGACGGCACGACCGACGCCGGGGCCGTGACGGTCGGCACGCTCTCGGGCTTCGTGGGCACCGAGACGGTGACGGCCACTGGGGCGGCAGCGGCCTACGCAAGCGCCAATGCCGACACCTACGCGGGCGTTGCGATCACCTACACGCTGGCCAACGGCACGAATGGCGGCCTGGCCGGCAACTACACGCTGGCCGCGGGCTCGGCCACGGGCGTGGTGTCGCCCAAGGCCCTCACGATCTCGGCTCCGTCGATCGCCGCGAAGGTGTACGACGGCACGACCGCGGCGGGCGCGCTCACCGTGGGCACGCTCTCGGGGCTCGTGGGCAGCGAGACGCTCTCCGTGAGCGGCACGGCGGCGGCCCTTGCCAGCCAAGACGTCGGCAGCTACCCGGGCGTGGCCGTCTCCTACACGCTCGGCAACGGCACGAACGGCGGCCTGGCGGCCAACTACTCGCTCGCCGCGGGGTCGGCCACGGCCGAGGTGACGGCCAAGGCCTTGACGGTGAGCGGCGCGACGGTCACCACCAAGCCCTACGACACGACCGACACCGCCACGATCACGGGCGGGTCGCTCGTGGGCGTGGTCGAGGGCGAGGACGTGTCGATCGCCTCGATCACCGGCACGTTCGACACCGCGAACGCCGGTGAAAACAAGCCGGTGACAGCGAGCGTGACGCTCGGCGGGGCCGACGCGGGGAACTACTCGGTGACGCCGCCGGCGGGCCTCACGGGCACGATCGAGAAGGCCACGCAGACGATCACCTTCGGCGCGCTCGACACCGCGACGCTGGGCGGCGGTACGGTCGCGCTCACCGGCACGGCCAGCTCGGGCCTCACGGTGACCTACGTCAGCTCGAACACGAACGTGGCCACCGTGGCGGGCAGCACCGTCACGCTCGTGGCCCCGGGCGTGACCGTGATCACGGCCAGCCAGGCGGGCGACACGAACTACGAGGCCGCGACGAGCGTGCTGCAGACGCTGAACGTGGCGCCGGCAAGCGGAGCCGGTCCGTACGACGGCACGTATACATTCGGGTCGGACGGGAACGTGGCCTCATTTGATTACAACGGCACGGCCATCACGAATCTCACCGTGAGTGCCCTGACAAAGGTCGGCGTGACAACCTCCAGCAGCGGTGGAAATTCACGTGCGTCGAACTGGGGCGTCGGTTCGATCAACGATGGTGACGTGGGCGGTGAGCTCGATGCGGGCAAGTATTTCCAGTTCACGCTCACGGCGGCCGAAGGATTCACGCTGACGAACCCGACCATCACCTTCGGCGTCGGTCGCAGCGGGACCGGCCCGCGGCAGTTTGAGTGGCGTTCGTCGCTCGACGACTACGCAACGGCGATTCCAGTCACTGCCAACAATGCTTCGGTGACCAAGACGGCCGGCAACGTCCTGCAGACGCCCGATGCGAATGCCGGCTATACCGGCAACACGGTTTCCCTCACCTCAAGCGGCCAGTCGGCGATCACCTTCAGGTTTTACGCCTATGGCGCTGAAGCCCCGGGGGGCACTGGCGGCCTGCAGGGCAACCTGTCCTTCGCGGGAACCTTGGCGTCAGCCTCCGCCGGCGCCATCACCCCCTTCGGCTCGTTCACCGCGATGAGCACGACGGCGGGCACGGCCTCGACCGCGTCGTCCACGACGGTCGCCGTCTCCGGCGGCGGGCTCACGGCCGACATCACGGCCACCGCCCCGGCGGGCTT
>CAYRNG010000322.1:0-14454 GCA_964425395.1 uncultured Candidatus Kuenenia sp.
TCACCTACATCCAGTGGCTCGGCTCGTGGCTGCCGGAGTATCCCTACTACGAGGAGCTCGCGGAGGGGAAGGGGGAGTAGCGGCACGATCCGCCCGCCGCGGCCGGCTGCGGCCTCCGGGGGCCGCAGTGGCCCGCCGGAGCGACCGGAGCGGGATCCGGGCCGGGAGCCCGGCCCGGGCGGCCGGGGCAATGGCATGAGCCGACAGGGCTGGATCACGATCGCGATGGCGGTCTTGATCCTGATCCCCAGCATGTACGGCTTCCTGGGGAAGTTCATCGAGTTTGTCCACATCTCGCGGGGCGAGGAGGGGGGCGAGTTCGCCGTGGCCCCGATCATGAACTACCTCCTGGCCAGCGCGGGCTTCTTCTGCATGCTCCTCTGGGCCGCCTGGAACGGCATGTTCCGCGACGTCGAGGGGCCGAAGTATGAGTTTCTCGAAAACGAGGCCCGGATCGACGCGGCCAGCCGTCCCGCCGGCCCCGCCGCGTCGTAAGCGATTCACCAGGAACTGCCCGTCATGCCCGACACCGCCCCCTCCCCCGGCCCCGCCGACACCTCGGCCCGCTCCGAGCACCGCTTCCACGACTACGTCGGCAACGACATCCCCTGGTATGTGCGGGTGATCTGGATCGGCTTTTGGATTTTTGCGGTCGTGTACACGATTCGGTTCCTGTTGCCGGCGATGCAGGTGGAATTGCTCGAGCGGCCGTGAGCGTGCGGTCGCGAGGCAGGGCGGGGCCTGGGGTTCGCCGGGGCCCTGGGGTTCGCCGGGGGTGAAAGCCTTCGTCGCTGTGGATATTTCGCATGACCTCGACTCAGCTCCCCCCTCCTGGGGGCGAAATCTCCAATGCTCCTCCGGCTTCCACCCCCGGCTCGGCGCCGCTTCAAGGTCGCCATGCCAGCCGCATAGGTCCCTCACGCCGTGTAGGTCCGTCACGCCGTGACGGACTACCAGCCAGCCACCCAAAGCCCATTCTCCAAAGACCCTGGGTGATGTGAGCGTCGCGATGAACTCCCTGCACCCCCCGGCCACATCCTGTGACTACTGCGGCCTGCCGGTGGCGGGCGGGGTGGGTGTCGAGCCGTGCTACTGCTGCTCCGGCTGCCGGCTGGCGGCCTCGATCACCGGGGCCGGCGGGGCCGACGGCCAGGCCCGCTGGCTGATGACGAAGCTCGGGCTGGCCGTGTTCTTCGCCATGAACGTGATGGTGTTCACGTTTCTGCTCTGGTCGGAGGGGGCCGCCGAGGGAGCCGGCGGGCAGGCCCGGGCGCTCTACGACCTGGCCCGCTATGCGTCGCTCGTGTTCTCGGTGCCGGTGCTCTTCCTGCTCGGCGGGCCGCTCGTCGAGTCGGCGGCGGCGGAGGTGCGGCGGGGGCGGCTCTCGATCGACCTCTTGCTCGTGGCCGGCGTGGCGGCTGCCTTCGGGATCTCGGCCTGGGCGACCTGGCAGGGGGAGGGCCACGTCTATTTTGAAGTGGCCTGCATGGTGCTCGTGGCGGTCACGCTCGGCCGCTGGCTCGAGGCCTCGGGCAAGCTCGAAACCACGGCCGCCCTTCGCAGTCTCGAGTCGCTCTTGCCCGACCGCGTCCGGCGGGTCAGGCGGGGGGAGAGAGCGGCGAGCGACGCGGCCGAGGCGGAGGTGCCGCTGGCCGAGGTCGAGGTGGGGGACGTGCTGCGGCTTTTGCCAGGCGAGCAGGTGCCGACCGACGGCCTGATCGAGGCGGGCCTGGCCGCCTTCGACGAACGGACCGTGAGCGGCGAGAGCGAGCCGGTCGTGCGGGGGGCCGGCGCGGCGATCAAAAGCGGCACGACCAACCTCGACGGCGAGATCCTCATGGCCGTCACCGCCCCGCCGGGAGCCGGGACGCTCGAGACCCTGATCGCGGCGGTCACCGCGGCTGTTCGCGAGAGCCGCTGCCAGCGGCTGGCCGACCGGCTGGCCGGCTGGTTCCTGCCGGCGGTGCTCGTGGCCGCCGCAGCCACCGCCGCCTTCCACGGCTGGCGATCGGGCCTGGCCGCCGGGGTGATGGCGGGGCTGGCGGTGGTGGTGGTGTCGTGCCCCTGCGCGCTGGGCCTGGCGACGCCCCTCGCCCTCTGGGCGGCGCTGGGCCGCTGCATGCGGCGGCAGGTGCTGGTCCGGGAGGGAGACGCCCTCGAGCGGCTGGCCGGCGTGAGCGACTTCTGCTTCGACAAGACCGGCACGCTCACCACCGGCTGCCGCGTCGAGCGGCTGGAGGTGGCCCCGGGGCATGACCGGGAGGCGACGCTGGCCGTGGCCGCCGGCCTGGCCCGAGGCTCGACCCATGCCGCCGCCGAGGCGATCGCCGCCCTGGCCGCCGCCGCGGGCGTGACCCCGGCGGCCATGGAAGACGTGCGGAGCGTGGCGGGCATGGGGGTGGAGGGCCGCCTGGCCGGCTCCGGCGAGGCCGTGCGGCTGGGCAGCCCGCGGTGGGACGCCGCGAGTGGGGAGGGGTTGCCCGTGCCATCTCGCCGGACGCTCCCTGCGCACATCCTGTGCTCCGGTCGCTCGATGGAAACCTCGCTTCGCCATCCTGGCTTCGCTCGGTTTCCAACGCCGGCTCGATTGGCACGGGCAACCCCTCTCGCGACCCCTTGTGCCGCCGCTGAGCTCGAAGCGTCCGCTCGTGCCGAGCCGCGGTGCGTGCTCGTGATTGGTAAAGAGCCTGTGGCGGCCTTTTGGACGGCGGAGGAGATCCGTCCCTCCGCGGCCGTGGCGGTGGCCGGGCTCGCCGCCCGCGGGCGGGCCGTCACGATCCTCTCGGGCGACCAGCCGGCCCGGGTGGCGGCGGTGGCGGACTCGCTCCGGCTCTCCTGGCAGGCCCCGCTCTTGCCGGCCGAAAAACTCGCCGTCATCGAGCAACTCCGGCGGGACGGGGCCGTCGCGATGGTCGGCGACGGCATCAACGACGCCGCGGCGCTCGCCGCGGCCGATGTCGGTATCGCGCTCGGCTGCGGGGCCGACGTGGCCCGCTGGACGGCACCAATCTGCCTGCTCGACGACGACCTCGGGAGCCTGCCCTGGCTTCTCGATCTTGCCCGGGCCACCCGGCGGACGATCCGCTGGAACCTGCTCTGGGCCTTCGGCTACAACGCCGCCTGCATCCCGCTGGCGGCCACGGGCCTCGTCCACCCGGCCCTGGCCGCTCTGGCGATGGTGGCCTCGAGCCTCCTGGTGGTGGGCAACTCGCTCACGCTCGGCCGCGCCGAGCCTGGGGACGAAACCGCCTCCTTGTCCCGATCGACCGGCGTTCCGCCGCGGCCCACCCGGGCCGGCATGCCCGAACCCGCGGAGGCCGGGGCATGATCGAGTGGCCGCTGGTGTTCGGAGCGGGCCTGCTCGGCTCGGCCCACTGCCTGGGAATGTGCGGCCCCTTCGCGCTGGCCCTGGGCGCGGCGGCGCCGTCGTCGCGGGCTAACCTCTGGCGGCAGGGCTGGTACTCGGCCGGCCGGATCTTCACCTACGCGGTGCTCGGGGCCTCGGCCGCCTTCCTGGGGGGCTGGCTGACCGGCAAGCTCCCCGGCTGGACCAACGTGCCGGCGGTGTTGGCGCTCGTGGCCGGCGGCTTTCTGATCGTGCAGGGTCTCCTGGCCACCGGCATCCTGCCCAAGCGGGGCGTGGCCGGGGGGGCGGCCTGCCCCGGCGCGGCCGCCTTCAAGGCCCTGCTCGGCGGCCGCTCGACGGCCGACGTCTTCGTGGCGGGCTTGTTCACCGGCCTGCTTCCCTGCGGGCTGCTTTACGGGATGCTGGCGCTCGCCGGCAGCACGGGCCACGTGCTGGCCGGCCTGGGCACGATGGTGATCTTCGGGTGTGGCACCGTGCCGGCGATGGTGGCGGCCGGCCTCGGCGGGTCGCTCCTCGGCCTGGCGGCCCGCCGCCGTCTCCAGGCCGTGGCCGCCTGGTGCCTCGTGCTCACCGGGGTCGTGTCGATCGCCCGCGGGGCCGGCTACCTCTCGCTCGGAGCCGAGCCTCCGGCCGGCTGCCCGTTCTGCGAGCCGGCTACGTCGGACCTTGGATCGTGAGCACCGCGGCGGCGAGGGCGGCGCCGACCGAGAGCAAGAGGCCGATCAACAGCCCGACGCCGTAGATCGTCTGCAGGCCGTCGTCCACCCGGGCCCCGCGGCCGGCCAGCCGGCTGGCGATCACGTTGCAGACCCACGACCAGTGGAGCATTACGTGCACGAGGATCCCGCCGGCGAGGATCGCCAGAAGGCCGAACTGGATCCCGCCCCAGGCGTCGTAGTCGAGGCCCCAGAGCGTCCAGCCGGCGGCGGCCGGGCCCGGGGGAAACACGAACCGGACCACCACCGCGGCAAAGGCGAGCGCCGTAAAGGCTACGAGCAGCGCCGCGTCGAGCACCAGATTGATCCAGCTCCACGACCAGACCAGCCGCCGGGTCGGCCGGGCCGGGACCCGCGCATCAGCCATATCGCACCACCAGCACGTGATTGGACTCCTTGATCCATGCCACAACTGCCGCGGCAGAGCCTGTGGTGGGCCAGGCCGCTGACCAGGCAGTTGAAAAGGTAACACGGATCGTATACTATCATTGATGTTTACAGGGCCGTGCAGCGCACGTTCCGGAAGTCACGAACCAGGAGAACGCCTCCCGATGTCCGATAAGACCGATGCGAAGGCCGCCGTTGCCAAGACCACCAAGGCCCCCAAGGCGAAGGTTTCCAAGGACGTGAACAAGTCCGCCGAGATCCGCAAGGTGGCCACCGCGATGAAGGCCCGCAACGAAAAGCCGCGTCCGGTGACGATCATCGAGGTGCTCGGCAAGCAGGGCATCGAGGTCTCCTCGCCGCAGGTGAGCATGGTGCTCAAGCGAATGGGCTTCCGGCCGCGGCGGCGGCGGAAGGCAGCGGCCAAGGGAGGCAACGGGATTGCGGTGGTCACCACCAAGGGCAGCGGCAAGGAGGTCCGGACCAAGGCGACGAAGATTTCGGTCGAGGACCTGGTGGCAGCCAAGAAGGCCGTCAGCCGGCTGGGGGGCCTGGACCGGGCCCTGGCCGCGATCGAAGCCCTGCGGCAGTTCGGCTGAGGAGCCGGCCTCGCGGCGCGGCCGTCGGGAAACGGCGGCATTTTTGCCGGTGGACTGCCGGGAAGGCGGGCCTATGCTTGAGGGGGCTCGTTTCCGGGCCCCAGGGTAAGGGCCGCGTGCCGGTGAGGCTATGATCCGAGCAGCTGTTCCAGATGTCGTCGTGATCGGAGGCGGCCCCTCCGGGGCTACCGTGGCCACGCTCGTGGCTGAGCGGGGCCATGCGGTCACGCTCTATGAGCGGGATACCTTTCCCCGCTACCACGTCGGCGAATCGTTGATCCCCGAGACCTTCTGGGTGCTCGACCGGCTCGGCATCCTGCCGGCCCTGCGGGGCGGGCCGTTCGTCGAGAAGCACAGCGTGCAGTTCGTGTCGGAAGAGGGAAAGGTTTCCGAGCCCTTTTACTTCGCCGATTACAAGGACCACGAGAGCTCCCGCACCTGGCAGGTGACGCGGGGCGACTTCGACCGGATGATGCTCGACAACGCCCGGGCCAAGGGAGTTGCCGTCGAGGAGGGCACGCGGGTGCTCGAGGTGCTCTTCGAGGAGGAGCGGGCCGTGGGGGTGCGGGTGGCCGACTCGGCTGGCGGCGAGCGGTCGGTCCGGGCCCGGGTGGTGGTCGATGCCGCCGGACAGAGCACGGTCATTCAGGACCGGCTCGGCCTCAGGCAGTGGGATCCCGACCTCAAGAAGGCCGCCATCTGGACCTACTGGAAGGGGGCCCGGCGGGAGACCGGCCGGGATGCCGGGGCCACGCTCGTGCTCCAGACCGAGGGCAAGACCGGCTGGTTCTGGTACATCCCGCTGGCCGACGACGTGACGAGCGTGGGCGTGGTCGCCGACCATGAGCATCTCTTCCGGGGCCGCTCCTCGCGCGACCCCGGCGCGATCTACTCAAGCGAAGTGGCCCGCTGCCCCGGGCTCGTGCCCAGGCTCGAGGGAGCCGAGCGAATCGAGCCCTTCCGGGTGGCCAAAGAGTATTCCTACCGCTCCCGGCAGGTGGCCGGCGCCGGCTGGGTGCTGGTCGGAGACGCGCTCGGCTTCCTCGACCCGCTCTACTCGTCAGGGATTCTCTTGGCCCTCAAGAGCGGGGCCCTGGCCGCCGACGCGATCCACGCGGGCCTGGCGGCGGGCGATACCTCGGCCGCCACGCTCGGCAGCTGGGGGCCGGGCTACCTGGCCGGCATGGACCGGATGCGGAAGCTCGTGCGGGCCTTCTACGCCGGCCTCAACTTTGGCCAGGTGGTCCGCCGCGACGCGGCCGCCAAGCCGCTGATCACCGATCTTTTGATCGGCGACCTCTTCAAGGACGACATCGATTCCCTCTGGCCGATGCTGGCCGAGGCCGGCGGCCCCCCGGCCGGCGAACTGGTCGGGATTCGCCCCGGTGGGGGCCGCTAGGGCCGCCACTCGACGCCCAGGATCGTGATGTCGTCGAGCGGGCCATTCGGCTGGCACCACTGCTCGACCGCCGCGAGCAGGGTCGTCACGCTGGTCGCCAGCGGGACGCCCCGGCCGGTGTCGATGCAGGTGGCCATCTTCTCCTCGCCGTAGGGCTCGCGGTCCTTGTCCATCGCCTCCGGAACGCCGTCGGAGTAGAGGTAGATCCGGTCACCCGGGCTGAGCTGGAGCGACTGTTGCGTGTACTCCACGTCGGGCACGAAGGCGATCGGAAAGCCCTCCGCCCCGTGAAACTCCGGCGGCCCGCCGGCGGCCGGGATCCGGACGAGCGCCGGGTGGCCCCCCGAGACGTAGTCGAGCCGCCCGCTGGGGAGGTGGAGCACGCCGTAGAGCATCGTGAAGTAGAGCCCCGAGAACTCGTCGGCCTGAAAGAGCCGGTTGAGCTGGGTGGCCACCTCCGCCGGGCTGGCGACCAGGACCTCGCCGCCGGCCCCCTGCCGGACCAGGAGCGAGGATTCCGAGACCTTGGGGGTCAGGAACCGGCCCACGGTGACGGCCATCAGCGAGGAGGGCACGCCATGGCCGCTGACATCGACCACGAACAGGCCCACCCGCTCCTGATCGAGCGGGAAGATGTTGAGGAAGTCGCCGGCCAGGCTCTGGCAGGGGATGTAGGTCCAGGCCACGTCGAGGGCGGGAATCGCCACGTCCGCGGCCGGCAGGAGCGACCGCTGCACCTTGGCGGCGGCCTCGAGATCGCGGACCATCTGGGCGTTGATCCGCGAGATCTCGGCGTTGAGCGTGGTCAGCTCCTCGTTGCTCCGCTGGAGGCCGTCCCGGGCCACCGACAATTCCTGGTTGGCGACGAGCAGCTCCTGGTTCTTGGCGACCGCGTTCTCGAAGGTGGAGACCAGCAGGTTGAGCACCTGCTGGCGGCCGGCCTGCACCCGGAAGGTCTGGCCGGCGAGCGAGACCTCGAGCGTGGCCGCCGAGTCCTCGGCCGTGTCAAGGGGCGTGGCCAGGAGGGCCTGCATCCGGCCGAGCAGGTAGTCGGGCTCGTAGGGCTTGGTGACGTAGTTGTCGGCCCCCGCGTCGAGGCCGCGGATGATGTCGATCGGGTCGGAGAGGGTCGAGAGCAGGATGAAGGGCACGCTCCGCAGGGCCGGGTCGGTCTTGACCGCCTTGCAGAAGTCGTAGCCGGTGGCCACCGGCATCTCGATGTCGGAGATGATGATCTCGGGACGCCGCTCGCGGGCCATCTCCAGGGCCAGAGCCCCGTTCTCGGCCCAGCGGACCGTGTGGCCGGCGTCGGTGAGCCGCTTCTGCAGGATCTTGGCCTGCATCCGGCTGTCTTCGGCGATCAACACGTCCACGCCGCCGGCCGGTCGCCCCCCCACGTCAGCCATGCGCCGCGGCCCTTCGTCAGGTGAACGTGGCCAGGGCGGTGGGGGCATCCTTGTGGATGCGGAACAGCTTGTCGAGGTTGGTGAGCTTGAAGACCTGGAAGATCTCCGGCCGGATGCCGCACATCTTGAGCCGCCCCTGGCCGCTGGAGACCTTGCGGTGGAGCTGGCCGAGGAGGCCGAGCATGGCGCTCGACATGAACTCGACCTCGGAGAAGTCGAGCAGCACGTCGGGGCCGGAGGCCTTGCCGAGAAACTGGGTCAGCTCGCCGCGGATCTCGTCGAGGACCGTGTCGTCGAGGATCTTCTTGTCCTTGAAGAGGACCATGAACACGTCCCCCTTCTTGCCGGTCTGGATTCTGCGAAACTGGTCCATGAAGTGCCCCTACGAAGAATCGGTCGAGTTTGCGGCCGGGTGTGCCACCCGAGGATAAGAATCGTAACCGGTGGTGATGCCCCCTGCCACCAGCGGGCAGGAGGACTGGCGGCGGGCCGGAAAGTCGGCCCAGTTTTGCCCCGTTGCCGCGGGCCCGGGCGGGCAGCGGCCGAGACTCATGATTGCGGCCGAGCCGACCGATCAAAAAACCACACGGGGTCGTGCCGATCGTGCGGATCGTGCCTAGGGAACGGGTCGCAACGGTTTTTCGCGAAGGGGAGTGATGTCACGGACAGGAAGCAATCTGGTGCTGGCGGGCATGGCCTGCCTGTTGGCCGGGGGAATCCGGGCCGACGACTTCCCGGTGATCCTCGGGGAGCCCGCGGGGGAGTGGGAGCCCGCGGGGGAGTGGGAGCCGGCGGGCGAGGGGGAGCCGGTGGAGGAGGTCTACCTGCCGGCGCCGGCGTTTCCGGGCGGGGCCGGGCGGGCCTCCCCCTGGCGGACCGAGACGAGCTTCGACGTGCTCTTCCTCGAGCGAAATAACGGCACCAACAACAAGCCCCTCGTGGAGGAGGGCCCGCTGGGGCCCGATCCCGGCAGCACGGTCTTCACCACCCGGGACATGGTCTTCGCCACCGCTCCGGGCGTGCGGCTCTTCCACCGCCATCGGCACTGCGACGGGGATGGCTGGGAGATCGGCTACTGGGGCATGTTCGGGATGTTCGGCGATCATCGGGCCGACCTGCCTGACGGGCTGGCGATTCCCGGCGATCTCGGCCTGGCCGTGCCCGAGTGGCAGACCGCCGAGACGGTGCAGGCGGGCTACAGCTCGGCCCTCAACGTCGTGGAGATCAACCTGTTCAGCGGGCAAGAGTGGTACACCACGACCTGCAACCCCCGCGACCCCTGCCACCAGGAAACCCGCAGGACCACGTTCGACTGGATCGGCGGACTGTTCTGGGCGGGGGTGGACGAGACGGCCTTCCTGCGGGTGACGGCCGATCCGGGCGAGCCCTCGACCGCCTACCGGGTGGCGACGAGCTCCAACATGCTCGGCGCCCAGGTGGGCGTCCGCGGCCGCCGCCAGTGGGGGCTGTGGGCCCTGGAAGGGTTCTGGAAGCTGGGCCTGGGTGGCTCGTGGCTCCACTCCTCCACCAGCCCGATCACCAGCTCGCTGGTGCCCGACTTCGAATATCGGCCCGGCCGGTCGGCCTCGACCACCAATACCGGCTTCCTGTCGAGCATGAACGTGACGGCGATCCGGCCGATCGGCGACAACTGGTCGCTGCGGGCCGGCTACAACCTGGCCTGGCTCAGCGGCCTGGCGCTGGCACCCAACCAGTTCGACTTCACCGACACGATCTCGAGCGGCACGGGCATCCAGGGGGCCGGCAGCATGTTCCTGGCGGGAGCCAGCCTCGGCCTGGAGCGGCGCTGGTAGCCGCGAGACTGCCGGCCGCCGGGGCCGTCAGTCGGCCTGCCGCTGGAACACCAGGGGCGCTACGTCGGCCGGAGCCCCCGGCAGCGAGAACTCGAAGGCATCGGGCCCCTTTGGGGCCACCCGGGCGACCATCGCACCGGCTGACTCGCTCTCGAGCCGGATCGCGTCGGCCGCGGTCTCGATACCGCCGGAAAGCTCGACAGCGGGCCGTCCGGGGCTGGTCGCCTTCCAGGTGAAGGTCGAGTCGGCCGTGATCTCGAGTTCCACGGTCTCACCGCCGCTCGTGGCCTTCCAACGGCCGACCAGATCGGTCTGGGGCCGGTCCGGGCCGGTGGCGTCGGCGGCCTGGTCGGTGTCAGGCTTGGCGGCAGCACCCTTGTCACCGCCGGCCTTGTCGCCGGCCTCAGCCGCGGCCCCGCGAGGGGCGGGCCTGAGGGCCTCGAGGAGCCGCCGGGCCACCACATCTTGGGGCTGGAGGCGGACCACCTGCTCGAGTTCGTCGGCCGCCTCCTCGCCGTAGCCGGCCACCAGGTAGTGGTAGGCCAGGACGAACCGGGCCGCGGCGTCCTCGCGGTTGCCGCGGCAGAAATCCTCGAGCCGGCGGAGCTGGCCGGTGTAGGTATCGATCGACGGGTAGAGATTGCTGACGGTCGTCCAGTCCATGCCCGGAGCGACGGCGAGAACGGCGTTGAGGGCCGCGGCCGCATCGGTGTAGCGGCCGAGCGCGAACAGGGTCAGGGCCCGGACCTCGTGGATGACCGAGTCGTTGGGCGACTTGGCCAGGGCCCGGTCGAATCCGGCCAGGGCTCCCACGTAGTCGCCGGCCCGGAACTTCTCAAGCGCCGCATCGACGGCCGCGTCGGCTTCCGGCGGAGCCGCGGGAGGGGCCGGGGCTCGAGCCGCCCCGGTGGCCTGACCATCGGCCGCCGCCGCCGCGGGCGGGATATAGTTGTTGACGACGATCGGCTGCGAGTAGTCGTAGGGCGAGGCGGCCGCCGCCACGTAGTAGGGATTCACATAGGCATTGCCGGCATAGCCCAGCCGGGAGTAGCCCAGGCCCCAGTTGGCCACCGTGGAGGCCACGCCCCAGGTGGCCGCGCCGAGGGCGAACGGCGTCCACCAGTTGCCCCAGTTGCCGGTCCAGCAGCCGTTGTACCAGCCCCCGTAGTGCGGATTCACGTAGCCCGTGTTCCAGACCGTGGGCCAGTTGCCGCCCCAGCCGGGATACCCCCAGCCGGCGTTGCCCCAGCCGCCATACCCCCAGCCAGGATTCCGCCAGCCGCCATACCCCCAGCCGGGGTTTCTCCAGCCTCCGGCGTTGACGCCGATCGTGTTGATCGCGGTGGAGTTGTTGGTCACCTGATTGATGGTGTTGGTCGTCCAGTTGTTCCAGACCGAGGAGTTGCCGGAATTCCAGTTGCCGGAGTTCCAGTTGTTGCCGTCACCGATGCCGGGCCGGTTGCCCCAACTTCCCGGCCGATCGGGCCAGCCGCCGATCTCGGGGCGACCAGGCCGGTTCCAGCCCCCTGGTCGGGGCCGTTCCCCCAAGGCCACGTCGCCCGGCAGGGGCGTGGGCCGGCCACCTATGCCATCTGGCCGCTGCGGCCGGTTGCCGCCGTCGGGCCGCGGCGGACGCATGCCTCCATCCGGCCGCGGCGGCCGGCCCGGCAGGCCGCCGAGGTCACCCGGCAGCACCGTCGGTCGATCACCACCGATGCCCGGCCGCGGCGGCCGGTTCCAGCCCCCCGGTCGCGGACGATCACCGAGACCGGCGATGTCACCGGGGAGCGGCGTCGGTCGCTGACCGGTGCCGTCGGGTCGCTGGGGGCGGTTGCCGCCGTCGGGCCGCGGCGGCCGCATGCCGCCGTCCGGCCGCGGCGGCCGGCCCGGCAGTCCGCCGAGATCACCAGGCTGCACGGTCGGCCGATTCCCGCCGCCGGGCTGGGGACGGCCGGCGAGGTCGCCGGGCAGCGGCCGGCCCCCGAGGTCGCCGGGTCGCATCGGACGGTTCGCCTCTCCCAGGCCCGGCCGGGTGAAGCCCGGCGTCGGCCGGGTCGAGGGCAGGGTCTGTCCGGGCGTGGGTCGAGTCATGGGCGTGGGCCGAGTGGTGGGCCGGCCTTCACCTGCCAGGTTCGGCACCGGCCGCGTCGGAAAGCCGCTCCCGGGCCGCATGGTGCTGCCGGGCCGCGTCGGAAAGCCGCCTGGCACCGGAGACGGACGGGTGGAGAGTTCTGGCCGCCCCGCCGCGGCGGGCGGAGCCGCAGGTCGGGTCGCGCCCAGGCCGGGCCGCGGCATTTCGGCGGGCGATGGCCGCGTCATGGGGCGGGGACTGCTGCTGGCGTTTGGCAGCGACGGCCGGGCAGGATTCGGTCGGCCGGTGGTGCCCAGGCTCGGCCGCTGAAAGTTCGGGCTCGGCCGCTGCATGGCCGCCGGGGGCCGCTGGATCGAGGGAGCCGGCCGCGTTGCCATCGCCGGCCCGCCGCCCGCTGCCGGGCGGCTCTGGGGCATCTGGGGGCGGGGCATCTGCACGCTTGGCCGCTGGGCCGGCATCTGGGGCCGCGCGGACGGCATCCCCTGCGGTCGGCCGCCGGGGGCTGGCCGGGCCATCGCCGGCCTGCTCCCGCCGGCGGCTGCGATCGACGGCCGGGCCTGTGCCTCGAGGGGCAGCAGCTGGGCCAAGACCAGCGTGGCCAAAACGGCGCGGCGAAGCGGGCGGGAGGCGAATCGCATGGGGTGGGTCTCCTGGCTCGACCGGCGGGTGGTCATTCGGCCGCGGCCGCGGCCGGTGCAGGGGCCGGCGGCTTGCGGGCGATCACGAGGCCGAAGTCGGGCTCGGCCATGCCTCCCACGACACGGTTGGTGCTCTCGACAACGAAGTGGTCGTCGTCCCGCACCTTGATCACCACCGTCGCGGTGCCGGTGGTGCCGTCGGGCATGGTGGCCGAGGAACGAATCTGCCAGCCGTCGGCGGCGGGCAGCCAGAGGCCTTGGCTAAAGCCTCCGTCGGGATCGAAGGTCCACGACCGCAAGGCTCCGGCGACGGGATCCCAGCCGATCCGCTGGCTCGTCCGGCCGGCCGGTCGGCCGGCCCGGGCCAGCGTGTATTCCCCAACCAGGAAGTTGCCGTCGGGGCTCCAGTCGTAGCGGATCGAGGTCTGGCCCTCGGGGCTCTCGTCGATCCATTCGCCCACCAGCCAGTCGAGGGCCTCGAGCATCTCGGCCGGGGTGGGAGCCGGATCGTCGGCGAATTCACGATACGACACGATCGGCCAGCGGTCTCCGTCGCGGCTGCGGATTGCGGTGTACCGCATCTGGGCGGCGGCGCCGTCGGCCGTGGTGATCCGCCGCAGCCCTTCCTCGACGGCCAGCATGCCGGCCAGCGGCCTGACTTCGGCGACGTCCAGCTCGAGGGCCGCGCCGGGGAACCGCTCAAAGAATCGGCCGAACAGGCCCGCGATCTCCTCCCGGCCGGTGAACACGTTGCCATCCTCGTCAACGAGCTCGCCGCCGGGGGCGAACACGGCCGCCAGGGCGGCGGCATCGCCGGCCGTGAAGGCCTCGACCGTGGCGGCGGCCGCCGCCCGCACGGCCGCCTTGAGTGGATCTGCAGCCGGGGCGGCTTCTTCCGCCTTGACGAGGCTGCCGGCCAGCAGCACGAGGCCCGTCGCCAGGCAGATTGCCCTGCCCAATCCCAGGATCTGTCCCAGGTTCTGTCCCACGTTCAGTCGCATGATGTCGTGTGCCCTTCCAGCAGCCGGCCGGGGACCACCGGCCAAGCTGGTAAACGACCATGCCTGCGGCAAAAAAGCAAGCGGCCGGGGGGTCAGGCGCCATGTGTCTGGAGACCCCCAGCCTTCGGCCGGGCCCTTTCACCTGCGGCGACCGGCTAATGGCGGCAAATGGTGCCTGACCCCTTTTTCAGGCCGGGCCCAAGAGCGTCCGCCGGGCCACGCTCCACCAGCCCGGGCGGTCGAGCGCGTGGTAGGGGGAGTCGGCCGGAAGGACGGCCGTGAGGTGATCGTGGGCCCGCTTGAGGTTGTGGTAGGGCAGCGATGGAAAGAGGTGGTGGAGCGCGTGGTAGCGGATTGAGAACGGGAACAAGAGCAGCGTCAGCGGATCGTTGCGGGTGAAGTTGCAGGAGTCGAGGACATGGGCCTCCATGTCAACCCGGCTGCCGTCGCCTGTGAAGTGGTGGTCGGCCAGCTGGCGGAGCTGGTTGAGCACTACCGTCGCCACGCCCAGGGCATAGAGCAACGGGATCCGGGTCCAGGGGTTGAGTCCGGCAACCACGAGGCCCGGGATCAGGGCCGCCCGCAGGAAGCAGGGGATCTGGACCGCCAGGATCGCCCGCCGGTCGGCCGCTGTGAGCCGCCGCTCGTAGTCGCGGTTGAAGGTCAGGGCCGAGGCCTTGCGAAGCGTCCATTCCCGCACGGCCGGGTGGATGAAGGTCAGCGGCGTGAGCAAGAACCGGAGGAAGACCAGAAGCGGAAAGGCCAGCACAAAGAGCGTGTAGCGGGCGATGCTCGCCAGGTTGCCCCCCTCCATGCAGTTGGCCACATACTCGGGGTCGGCTGGCGTGCCGTAGAACCGCCGGCTGTGGTGGTCGCGGTGGTGCCGCGTGAAGAACGGGCTCGGGGTCAGGGTCACGACGCCGGCCAGGGCGTTCCAGGCCGCCTTGAAGAGGGGCATCTCGTGCGCGCCGAGGTGGCAGACCTCGTGGATCAGCGAGCCCAGTCGATAGAGCCAGAAGACGGCGATCGGAAAGGCGA